>NZ_JBVHXY010000017.1:40273-63352 GCF_055569215.1 Kitasatospora sp. NPDC029312
GAGGGAAGGGTGGAACACATAACACAAAGAGAAAGGAGGGCCGGAACCAAAACCCAACCCCCCCCCCTCCCCCCCCCCACACCGGGCGGCGGCCGCACGGCTCGGGCTCTGCGGATCAGTACACGTTCACGTGGTAGTTGGCGAGCGCCGCGTTGACCGGCTGGAAGAAGGTCGTCCCGCCGACCGTGCAGTCGCCGCTGCCGCCCGAGGTGAGGCCGAGCGCCTTGCTGCCCTCGTACAGCGGGCCGCCCGAGTCGCCGGGCTCGGCACAGACGTTGGTCTGGATCAGGCCGGTGACGGCGCCGCCGCCGGAGTAGCGCACGGTGACGTTGAGCGCGGTGACCGTGCCGGTGTGGGTGCCGCTGGTCGAGCCGGTGCGGGTGACGTGCTCGCCGACGTAGGCGTTCGGGGCGGAGGTGAAACCGCCGGGGTGGTTCAGTGCGCTGTTGTCGTACCGGACCAGCGCGTAGTCGTGGCCCGGGAAGGTGGAGCTGACGGTCGGACCGATAGCGGTGGTGTGGGCCCGGTCGGTGTACCAGGTGCTGGCGACGTTCCCGCAGTGCCCGGCGGTGAGGAAGTAGTAGGTGCTGCCGCTCACCACGTTGAAGCCGAGCGAGCAGCGGTACTGGCCGCCGTAGACGGCGTCGCCCGCGGCGAGCAGCGGGGTGAACACCCCGGCGACGCGGTGGATGGTCAGGCTGGCGGCGCCCGGCCCGGCGGCGCGCATGATCTTGGCGAGCCCCTGGGGGGAGACGGTGCTGTCGGCGGTCACCACGACCCGGCCGGCCGCCTGGTCGACGTACCAGGCCGTGCCGTCGACCGCAGCGTTCATGACGGCGTCGCTGACGGCCGTGAGCTGCTCGGGGGCGGCCGTGTTGAGGGGTGCGGTGGAGTTGATGGGGGCGGTGGTGTTGGCGGGGGTGGTGGTGTTGGTGGGCGCGGCCGTGGCGCCCGGCACTGCGACCGCGGTCGCGGTCAGCAGGCCGAGGGCCACGGCCAGCAGGCGGGTGCGGCGCTTGGTGCCGGTGTGGGGGGTCCTGCGCATAGTCCTCACCGATCTCCTCCTGGGAGTGGGAGGCCCCGGGGGTCGGGGGCCGTGAGGCGCGGTCAGGCGACGGGCCGACACCTGCCGGTGCTGTCCGGAAGCACGGAGGATGATCTGCCCCTGACAGGCGCTGTCCGGAAGTATGGGGAAGTGGAAGTTCCTGTACAAGCTTTCCGGCCTGGTGTCGCGGACCCGCTCGCCGTCGGGTGAACCGGCCGGTCTGCCATTCGGGGACTGCGGCGGCGTCCGGCTCACCCGGTTGCCACGTGGCGGCGCCCTGCGTGGGCGTGACGGGCCGCCGAGCGGTGGGGGACCGGTCGACCGGAGAGAACCGGAAGAGCCGGAAGAAGCCGGGAGAAAGTGTTATCGCCCTGGGCGCCGGACGGTCTCCTGGGCGTGGGAACGGACGCGCGACGCCGTGGCAGAGGGAATGCGGCCGGAACGCGGGGTTCGAGATGGGGCGCTCCGCGCGGAGTTGAGGTCTCCGGCCGGGTCCGTTCCCACGGCGCCCGACCGGATCGTCCCGTCCGGCGGCGCCGTCCGGCGGTCCGCGCGCATCCCCCACGGCGGCGGACCGCCGGGGCCCGTCCGCCGGCTCCGGCCGTCAGCGCCTCAGCGCGGCCGTCCGGCAGTCCGTTAGGCATCAGTCCGGCAGTCCGGCAGTCCGGCAGTCCGGCAGTCCGGCAGTCGGTCAGACCGTCAGCCCGGCTCGTCAGGTGCGCTCCAGCCGCCAGACCAGTTCCTCGCCGGTCTCGGCCGGGGCGAGCGCCTCGGCGGGGCGGCGCAGGTGCTGGGAGAAGCCCAGCCGGGCCGGAACCGCGGCGCTCGCCAGGTTGGCCGGGTCGTGCACGATCTCGACGAAGTCCACACCCGGTAGCCGGAAGGCCTGCTCGGCCAGCGCCCGGGCCGTCCGGGTGGCGATCCCGCGGCCGGTGGCGGCGGGGTGCAGCCAGTAGCCGATCTCCCGCCCGTTCTCCGCGGTGTCCGCGCGCCGGAACAACCCGCAGGCGCCGACGATCGCGCCGTCCAGCAGGATCGCGTAGGTGAAGTCCCGGCCGCTCTCCCACAACGCCGGCCGCTCGGCCAGGAACTCGGTCGTCTGGGCCAGACTGTGCTCAGCGACCCACGGCATGAACGGCCGCAGGTGCTCCAGCGACTCCTCGATGACCCGGAAGAACTCCGGGAGGTCCGCCTCGCCGCGGAAACGGCGCAGCGTCACCTCGCCCAGCGGGATCTCGTGCTCTGCCAGCTCCATCCGTGGAGGATTCCCGCTACCGCGCCCCGCCCGCAACCCGATTACGGCGGATCCCCAGCCGGTGCGGCCCGCACGCCGTCGCGCCGACCCGATGGGTCCCGGTCGACGACCCGCGGAATGTCGCCGCGGCGTCGGAGAGTGACTGACCCGATACTGTTCGTCCACGGTCCACCGGCTCCGTAAAACCTCCGGCCGGGGCCCAATGACCACCTTCCGATGACGGTTCCGACCGTCGACCCGCGCCTGCGACAGGGAGTCCCTCATGCTCTTCCGTGCCGCCCGTGGCCGCCTCCGCCACGGTATGACGATCGGTCTCACCGCGGCCGTGACGGCCGCCCTCCTGGCAGCCGGCACCCCCGATGCGTCCTCCACCCGGCGCACCGCGGAAGCCGCTCCGCACAGCCGGATCATCGGCGGCACCGAGGTCGCCGACGACGCTTACCCGTTCATGGCCGCGCTGCTCCTCCAGAACCCCGACAAGAACGACTACCAGAACCAGTTCTGCGGCGGCAGCCTCATCGCCCCCGAGTGGGTGCTGACCGCTGCTCACTGCGTCTGGGGCTGGGAGCAGGCGGGATTCGACGTCGTCGTCGGCCGCGCCCAGCTGTCCGACACCGGCAAGGGCCAGTTCCGCCACGTCGAGGACGTCAGGATCCACCCCCGCTACGACCCGGAGAGGGGCGACTACGACGTGGCGGCCGTGCGACTGGAGGGGGCGGTGCACGGCATCACGCCGGTGCGGCTGCCCACCCGGGGCACCGACGCGCAGCTGCGCCCCGGCCAGGCGGCCACGGTTCTCGGCTGGGGCTTCACCGATGACGTCCTCTTCCACAAGCCCGACCGGCTGCACCGCGTCGACGTGCCGCTCCTGGCCCACGAAGAGTGCTCGATCTCGGGCGGATTCGACCCCGACACCATGGTCTGCGCCGGCCGCGAGGGTCGCGACGCCTGCCAGGGCGACAGCGGCGGCCCCCTCTTCCGCACCGTGCCGGGCCGCGAGGTCTTCTACCAGATCGGCGTCGTCCACGGAGGCTTCGGCTGCGGCGCACAAGGCGGCCCGGGCCTCTACATGTCGACCGGTTCGGCCGCGCTGATGGACACGTGGCCGGACTTCCCGCTCACCGAGGACCAGGAGGCCGCAGGCTCCTGACGCTTGCCGGTCGAACCGGGGAAGGCGCCGTGATCCCGCATCGCTACGGGCCGGCGCCGTTCCGGGCGTGGGCGTTACGGACCGGGGACGGTGCGGACGCACTCGGTTGCGCGTGCTGCGGCACGCCGCCCGCACCGACTGGGGCGTGGCCGGGCACACCCGTTGGTACCGAGCCGTGCCTCGGGGCCCTGTGGGGCGGTGTCCGCGGTGAGAACGGGCGTGGGCGCGCAGTCGCGGCTGGTCGAAGCGAGCGGCTTTGGCGAGTGGCCGTCTGACCAGGCATGATCGGGGGCATGGTGGAACGAGTCATTGCAGCGTGTGACGGGGCGGCCAAGGGCAATCCGGGCCCGGCGGCCTGGGCTTATGTGGTCGCGGACAGTGCCGGGGTGCCCCAGCGCTGGGAGGCCGGGCCGCTGGGGCACAGCACCAACAACATCGGTGAGCTGACGGCCCTTCAGCAACTGCTGTCCGCCACGGACCCGGCGGTGCCGCTGGAGGTCAGGCTCGACAGCACCTACACCCGTGACTCGGTGACCAAGTGGCTCAAGGGCTGGAAGCGCAACGGCTGGAAGACGGCCGCGGGCAAGCCCGTCGCCAACCGCGAGCTGATCCAGCGGATCGACGAGCTGCTGGAGGGCAGGGACGTCACCTTCATGTACGTCCCCGCCCACCAGGTGGACGGGGACCCGCTGAACGCCATCGCCGACAAGGCCGCCAGTGACGCCGCCCGTACCCAGCAGGCCGCCGCGGGGACCGCCGCCGACCTGCCGGTGCCCGACCCGGCCGCGGCCGCCAAGGCGCCCAAGGCGCGCGGCCCCCGGGTCGCCGCCACGACCGGGACCGGGGGGAGTGGCGGTACCGGGAGCACCGGCAGCAGCGTCAAGCGCACCGGCTCGCGCGCGCTGAACGCCCGCTTCCCCGGCACCTGCCCGTGCAGCCGCCCGTACGCCAAGGGCGACAAGATCACCAAGGTGGGCGCGAGCTGGGGCCACCCGGAGTGCGCCGCGGCGCACGCCTGACCCGGACTTTCACCGGCCGCAGGCCGCTTACCGGGTACGCGTACTGCGCCATCCGGTAAGCGGCCTGCGCGACTCAGTGCCTTGACGGACCGCCGATCACGGCGCTGAGCGCCGGGCGCCCGGTGCGGGAGCGGCCGGCCGGTGGCGCCGGAGGATCACTTCTCCTGAGCGATGGACTTGATGTCCTCGAAGCTCATGCCGATCTTGTTGAAGGCGCGGGCCTGCGCCTCGGGCACGCCGAGCCGGGCCAGCTCCTTGAGCTGGGCGTCGGTCAGCGGCGCGGCCTCGGTGACGGGCGGGACGTCGCCCGCTCCGGCACCGTCCTCGGCGCCGTCGGCGCCGCCGGTGGCCAGAGCGAGGAAGGTCTTCATCAGGTCGTCGCCGGTCATCTTCACCGCGTCGGCCGGGGCCTGGACGTTCGGCGCGGCCCGGTTGAAGGCGAGCTTCACCGGGAAGTTGACGCCCGGGCCGGCCTTGCGGTCCAGCTGTGCCAGGTCGAAGGTGGCCGAGGAGAACGCGCCGTCCTTGAGGAAGAGGTCCACGCCGACCTTGGTGTCCGGCACGTTCTTCGGGGCCTCGGTCGGGAAGTCCTTGAACTGCTGCGGGAACTTGCCGGCCAGCGGCTTGACCGCCTTGTACAGCTCGTCCACCGCGGTGCGCGCGGGGGCGCTCATCCAGATGTGCTCGGTGCCGTCCTTCGTGCCCTTGTCCTCGAAGGTGACGGTCCGGTTGAACACGTCCTTCAGGGAGTTGAGGAGCTGGTTGCCGGTCTCCGGGTCGACCGAGGGCACGGCGGCGGGCTTGTCGCCCTTGGTGCCGTCGTTCTTCTTGGCCTCGTCCGCCAGCTCCTGGAGCTCGAACGAGACCCATTTGCCGTTCAACACGGCCTTGGCGCCGCTCAGTTCCGCGGGCAGGTCCTGGGCGACGGTGTCGACCTCGGACGGGTCCTGGCCGGTCAGCTTCAGCACGCTCTTCACGTCGGCGTGCAGGTAGGCCTTGGCGTCGAGCTGGCGGTATTCGAGGAGCGGGGTGCCCTTGCGGTCCGCGACCACGTAGGAGACCCGCACCGACTTGTCGAGCGAGAGGTCCTTCTTCTCGTTCGCCTTCGCGTTCTTGAAGGCGTCGACGTCCTTGAGCGGCTTGTCGGCCGAGACGGCGACGGAAAGGGACAGCCCGGACAGGCCGCGGGCGCTCGTCTCGTCGGTCTCCTCTCCGGTGGCCTTGGCGAACGCGATGATCTGCTCGGGGGTGGCGTCCACGGAGAGCGTGAAGCCGGCCGACTTGCCGTCACCGATCTTGTCGAAGGCCTTCGTCACCTTCTGGGCGGCCGACAGCTGCTCGGCGGTGCCGCAGGCGGTGAGGCCCGTGGCGAGGACGGAAGCGGTGACCGCGACGGGCAGGGCGCCGTTGGCGGCCTTGCGGATGACGGTGTTGATGGTCCTTCTCCTGTGTGACGGGGCCTGATCGAACGGGGCCAGGCCGGTCCCTCCCCTGCGGTGAAACGCACCGCAGCACATACAAGGTGATCACATTATCAGCAAGGTGACACGCGGTTTTTGACCCTGCCTTTAAGGGATCCGGCCGACGGTGTGACCCGGCTGGTGTCGACGCCTCGGGACAGGGTCGTCGCTGACCACGGCGGTGTTCGAGGCCTCATCACCACCTGCTAACCTCAGCCGATTTCCCGCCGCGAACAGTCGGCGGACAAGACGGGGTAAGAGGGACGAACATATGGCAATTCTCCGGGCCAAGCAGAAGGCCCAGGTCATCGAGAAGCTCTCGCAGGTGGCGCCTCCTGGGGAGACCTTCATCGCCTGCGTGCACGCGGAGAGCGGCCCCAGCCCGTGGCTCAACGGCGTCTTCGGTGAGATTCCGCTGCTCGGTCTGATCATCATCCTGACCCGCCGGTACTACTTCCTGACGCTCACCAACACCCACGTGGTGGTCAACGCGGCCAGTCGCTGGACCAACCGCCCCGGCGACGTCGTCGCGGCCTTCCCGCGCAACGCCTTCCCGGTCAGCCGGGTCAAGCGGGCCAGCATCTGGAGCTCGATGTACCTCCAGATGCCGGGCGACGCCAAGCCGATGCGCCTGAACATCCACCGCATCTGGCGAGCCGAGATGGATCAGCTGAGCGCGGCCTTCCCGCCCGGGTCGATCGACGCGTCCTCGCAGCCGTTCGACACGCCGCAGGGCCAGCCGTACCCGATGCCGGGCCAGCCGATGCCGGGCCACGCGATGCCGGGCCAGCCGATGATTCCGCAGCAGCAGGGGTACCCGGCGCCGCAGCAGCCCTACCCGCCGCAGGGCCAGCCCTATCCGCCGCAGCAGGCGTACCCGCAGGCGCCGGCCAACCCCTACCCGGCGCCGCCGCAGGGCTACCCGGCCCCCCAGGGGCAGCCGTACCCGCCGCAGCCGGGCGCCCCGGTGCCGGCGCAGGGGCAGCCGCCCTACCCGCCGCAGGTCCCGGACGTGCCGTACCCGGGCCAGCCCGGGGGCTACCCGGGCCAGCGCTGAGCTGACCCGCGCTGACCTGAGCTGACTGAGCCGCGCACGCTCCGGCCCCGACTCCCGCCAGCGCGGGAGCCGGGGCCGCTGCGTTCCCGCCCGTGGCCGCCGGCCTCCCGCCCGGGCCCGACGCGCCGAGCCGGGTCGACTCTGCGAGGCTGAAAGGGCAGCTACCTCGACCGAGGAGGCGGGCGCCGATGTCAGTCCAGAACCCGGAGCCGCCCGGACGGCGGGCCCACGCGGCCGCACTCCGGGCCGCCGAGGTCCGCCGCGCGCGGCGACGGCGGTGGCTGGTGGGCGGGGTGATCGGCCTGCTCGTGCTCGCGGTGCTCGGTGGGATCGCCGTCGTGATCGCGACGAACCAGAGTTCGTCCCCGCCCTCCGGGGTGCCGGCGCACCCGCGCACGACCGCCGAGGGCCGGACCACCCCGCCGCCCTGGGACGCGCCCGCCGACGTCGCGGCGGCCGTCAAGGCGGCCGGCCTGCCGATGCTCGGCGCCGAGGGCACGGCCCTGCACATCCACGCACACCTCGACGTGTACGCCGACGGACAGGCGGTGACGGTGCCCGCGCTGGTCGGCATCGACGAGAGCGCCCAACGGATCAGTCCGCTGCACACCCACGACACCACCGGCGTCCTCCACATCGAGTCGCCGGTGAACGCCGACTTCACGCTGGGCCAGTTCCTGACCGAATGGCAGGTCTCCACCTCCGCCGACCACCTCGGCGGCCTGCGCACCGACGCCACCCACACGCTGACCGCGTACGTGAACGGCAAGCCGGTGGGCGGCGACCCGGCGGCGATCACGCTGCACGCCCACGATGAGATCGCCCTGGTGTACGGCACGGCCGCCGAGAACGCATCCGTCACCGTGCCGAGCAGCTACAACTGGCCGAGCGGCCTCTAGGCCTGCTTCATCCCCCGGTGGTCGTGCTCAACGCCGCGATCACCCGCCGCATCCGATCTCGTAGGTTTGCGGGCTGAATCGCGAACGCGGCTTGACTGTTGATCCTGGTCGCCGGGTCCAGTTTGCGCCGTTTCACAGGGCGATCACGATTTTTCCGTGGACATGCCGCTCGGCCTGCATCGTCACGGCTTCGCGAATCCGCTCGACCGGGAAGGTCGCCGCGATCGGCACCGTGATCTCGCCGGAACTGATCGCGGCGGCGATCCGCTCCAGGGCGCCCGGACGCGCGTCGAGGGCGCCCGTCTTGCGCACACCCGGCGGCGGGGCGGGGCCGTCGGCCACGACGGAGATCCGCTCGGGTGACACACCGAGCTTGAGTGCGGTTTCGGCCGCATCCCTTCCGAACAGGTCGGTCGCGGCGGTGATCCCCTCGGGCGCCAGGGCTCGCACCCGGTCCGCCAGGCCGGCGCCGTACGCCACGGGTTCGGCGCCGAGCCCGCGCAGGAATCCGAACGTGCCCTCGGAGGCGGTGCCGAGCACCCGGGCACCCGCGAGCTTCGCCAGCTGCACGGCGAAGACGCCCACGCCACCCGCGCCCCCGCCGATCAGGACGGTGTCCCCGGGGTGGAGCCCGATCGCGGTGAGGGCGGCGGAGGCCGTCAGGGCGGACACCGGAAGCGTGGCCGCCACCTCGTCGCCGACGCCCTCCGGGGTGGGCCATAGGTGTGCCGCAGGCGTCTTGACCAGCACGAAATCAGCGACGGACCGGCCGATCGCGGCCCCGTACACCCGGTCGCCGGTCGCGAATCCGGTGGCTTCGGCGCCCACCTCGTCCACCACTCCGGCGAAGTCGCTGCCGAACCCGGCCGGCAGGGTGATGCCGAACCGCGCCGCCATGTCGGGCTGGGTGGTGATCTGCCAATCCATCGGATTCAGCCCGGCAGCCGTGACCCGGACGCGGACCTCGTCCGGTGCGGCGTGCGGCTCGGGTATCTCCTGCAGTTCGAGCACTTCGGGACCGCCGAATCGCTGGTAGCGGACAGCTTTACTCATCGGTGACCTCTCCTGGCCAGTGATGGGACTTGGTCTCATCGACTGTACACCAGTGATGGGACGAAGTCCCGTACACTGTCCCCATGGCACGCTGGCAACCCGACGCACCCGGACGACTCGCCGCCGCCGCCCTCGACCTCTTCGAGGAGCACGGCTACGAGAACACGACCGTGATCGAGATCGCGGAACGGGCGGGGCTCACCAAGAGCACGTTCTTCCGGTACTTCCCGGACAAGCGCGAGGTGCTGTTCGGCGGGGGCACGGTGAGCGGTCTGCTCGTCGAAGGGATCGCCTCGGCGCCGCCGGCGGCCGGGCCGCTCGACGCGGTGGCGCACGCCCTCGATGCGCTCGGCCGGACGTTCTTCACCACTGACCGCCGCGAGTTCAGCCGCCGGCGCCAAGCCGTGCTGAACGCCAACACGGAACTGCGGGAACGCGAAGCCCTGAAGAGGATCGACCTCACCGCCTCGATGATCGAGGCCCTCAACCGGCGTGGAGTCCCGAGCCTGACCGCGCGCGTGGCCGCGAAACTGGGCACGCTCGTCTGGGAGATCGCCTACGACCAGTGGATCGACACCGACAACAGCGAGGACTTCGGCCCGCTGGCACGGCAAGCGCTCGCCGAAGTACGCGCGGCCGCAGCCCTGCGCTAGGAGAGGCTTGGTCAGGTCGGTGCTCCCGAGGCTGTGTCGCGGTGGCAGCCGGCGCCGCGTCTCTGGGGCGGTAGCCGGTCTGCGCAGGGTGCAGAAGGCGTGGGCGAGGGAGGCGAACGTGACGTGGTCGGGCCGGCCGCCGGAGGTTCGGCCCTCGACGTGCGCCAGGCCGAGGGACTGCGTCATCTCCCGGTGATCGTGCTCAACCCGCCTGCCGAGCTCGGCCGTTCGCACGGCCGAGCTCTGCGGGGATGCCGCAGGACTTGCGGCGGGCGACGTCGTTCGGGTCCGCTTTGTCGGTTCGCCGTCCCCGCTCGGCCGTGGCGCGCCCGGCCGGGCTCAGGCCAGTTCGCGCATCCGGCGGACCGGGCTCGCCAGCAGGACGGCGGGGCTGGCCACGCTGCTCACGGCGAACAGCAGCAGCGCCGTGCGCGGTCCCCAGGCCGCCGCCGCGGCACCGGCGGCGAGGGCACCGACCGGGATCGCGCCCCAGGAGACGAATCGGACGGTGGCCATCACCCGGGACAGCAGCTCCGGCGGCGTCCGGGTCTGCCGGTGGGTACGGGTCACGATGCTGGTGACCACGACCCCGGCGGAGAACCCGGCGTTGCCGAGGGCGAAGACCAGCGTCCCCCAGCCGGCGCCGGCCAGCGGGAGCAGCAGTGCGAAGGCGGTGGCGACCACCGCGCCCCAGCACACCGCACGGCCGGTGCCGATCCGGGCGACCAGACGGGGTGTGGCGGCGGCGCCGAGCAGACTGCCGAGGCCGCCGGTGGCCATCAGGGCGCCGACCATGGCGGCCGACGCGTCGAGGGTGCGGACCAGGAACACCGGGGTCAGCGTCATCAGACCGCCGCAGACGAAGTTCACCGCGGTGGCGTCGGCGACGCAGGGCTTGATCACCGGGTGCCGGGTGACGAACCGCCAGCCCTCCCGGATCTGCTCCCGCATGCCGGCGCCGCCCGCCCGTTCGGCGGCCGGTAGCCCTGTGCGCGGCAGGCTGCCGAGCAGCGCCGCCGAGGCCAGGTAACTGACCGAGTCCAGCAGCATCGACGCCGCGCCGCCGACCAACTGGACCAGCACGCCGCCCAGCGACGGCCCGGCCAGGTCGGTCGCCGCGATGCTGCCGGAGACCAGGCTGTTGCGGGCGGTCAGCTGCTCCTTCGGGACGACGGTGGGCAGGAAGGTGGAGTTGCCCACGTCGAAGACGACGCTCGCGAAGCCGACGATCAGCGCCACGGCGACGAGTTGTGGCAGCCCCAGCGCGCCGAGGCCCGCCGCCACCGGCACCGAGGCCACGGCGACGCCGCGGAGCAGGTCCATCGCGACCTGGGTGCCGCGCAGGGGCAGCCGGCGGA
The DNA here is from genome assembly GCF_055569215.1 of Kitasatospora sp. NPDC029312. Classification (NCBI taxonomy): domain Bacteria; kingdom Bacillati; phylum Actinomycetota; class Actinomycetes; order Kitasatosporales; family Streptomycetaceae; genus Kitasatospora; species Kitasatospora sp. NPDC029312. The sequence goes on from NZ_JBVHXY010000017.1 coordinate 51,223, forward strand.
CCAGCACGCCGGCCGGCAGTCCGATCAGGAGCCACGCGGCGTAGGCCGCACCCGTGATCAGGCCGACCTGGAACGCCGACGCGTGCAGGGTGACCACCGCGATCAGGGGCAGGGCCACCGCCGTCACCTGGTCGCCGAGCCGGCTGACCGTCGAGGCGGTCCAGTAGCGCCAGAACGCCGCCGCCCCGCTCTGCCCTCGCCCGTCGTCTCCTCGCCCGGCTTCTCCCCGCCCGCTGTCGCCTCGACCGCCGGGCCGCGCCGCGTGCACCGGTCCCGTCGGCGCCTCCGTGTCCGTGCTGTCCACCGCTCCGGTCGGTTCCGCCGTCACGTCCACCCCCTTGCCGCCACCCGGTCCGGGACCGAGTGAGTTCCGTTTGGGAACTCACTATAATCAATGATCATGCGGCACACCGAAGCGGCTGACCCCGACTGCGCGATCTCCCAGGCCCTGAGCGTGGTCGGCGACACCTGGACCCTGCTCCTGATCAGGGACGTCGCCGGTGGCACCCACCAGTTCGACGCGCTGCAGAACGCACTCGGCATCAGCCGGAAGGTGCTCACCGAGCGGCTCAAGGCACTGGTCGCCGACGGCGTGCTGGAGAAGCGGCTCTACCACCCGCACCCGCCGCGCTACGAGTACCACCTGACCGGAGCCGGGCGCGGGCTGCTGCCGGTACTGGTCGCCCTGCAGGACTGGGGCGGACGGTACGTCCTGGGTGACGGCTCGCTCTCCGGCACCAGCACCGCCGACTCCGCCGAGACCCGCCGGGTCATGGCGCTGACCGGCCGCCGACTGCCCGAACTGGAACTCGCCGCCGCCTCCGGCGGGCCGGTCGACCCGGTGGACGCGGACCGCGCCTGGACGGTGCTGTACTGCTACCCGGGCGCCTACGCGCCGGGCGGTACGGACTATCCGCCGGGCTGGAGCGCGATCCCCGGCGCGACCGGCTGCACGCTGGAGTCCTGCACCTACCGGGACCGGATGGGCGAGTTCGCCGCCCGCGACGCCGCCGTCTACGGCGTCAGCACCCAGCGCCCGGACCAGCTGGCGGCCTTTGCCGAGCACGCGCGGATCCCGTTCCCACTGCTCTCGGACGCCGGGCTGGAACTCGCCGCCTCCCTCCGGCTGCCCACCTTCCGGGCCGCCGGTGTGGACCGCCTCAAGCGGCTCACCCTGGTCCTCGACGGTTCCCGCACCGTCCGCGGCGTGCTCTACCCCGTCACCGACCCGGCGGGCTCGGTCGAGGACGCCCTCGCCCTGCTCGACGGCCTGGCCGGGACATGAACGGGGTGCGGCCCCGGCCCCGCCGGCGACGCACCCGTTGACGACTGATCGGTTCAGTTGGATTCGGTTCGGCTCGATCGCCCTCCGTTGTGCTCGGTGGAGTCGGGCTGCGACTCGGTCGGACCCAGCGCCTTCCTCACTGACGCGCCACGACGACGAGAACGGTGACCGCCACGAAGGCGACCCCGAGCAGGACGCCGGCGACCTGAGGCGTGATCCAGTCCCGGGCCTGCCTGCCCGGCATCACCCGCTGGGCGTCGGTCGTGCTCGCCTGCCACCAGCCGAGCACCCGTTGGAAGTTCGCCTGGAACTCCTCGATCGGGTAGAGCGTGCTGGTCTGGAGGCCCGGCAGCGAGCGGCGACGGCCGTTCGCCAGGAAGATCCGTGCCGCGTAGGCGCGGGTGGCGTTGCCCTTGGTCTCCCGCACGTCGACCCACCGGATCTCCTGCCAAGGGTGGGTGCGTCCGCTCCCGATGCCCCAGCAGATGGTGATGCCGTCGGCCCCGACCCTGCTCCAGGAGCGCCAGGTCACCAGGAAGGCCAGGAGGGACAGAACGAGGGTCCCGCCGAGGATCACGAGCATCGGCCCCACACCGAGCTGCAGAGTGACGACGACGGCCTCGATCGCCAACACGAGGAGAAGCAGCGAGAGGTGCGGCCAGGAGGGCCGGACCAGGTCCTTGCCGCGGAACACCAGTTCGTTCACCGCGGCACCATAGCGCCACGCGCGAAGCGCGCGGTGCCCGGGGCCCGAGAACCCAGGGGCGTCCGGGCCGGCTGCTACTTGCCGCCCTTGCGGCCGCCGCGCCCTCGGAGGGTGCGGTGCGCGGCGCCGAAGGTGAGCGCGGCCCACAGGGCGGCGACGGCGCCGGTGACGTAGACACCGCTGCCGCGGAAGGAGAGGTCCTCGTCCCTGGTGGCGGGCGGGGCCCACTCGTCCGGGTCGACCACGACGGTCGCGGTGGTGCCGACGGAACCGCCCGAACAACCGGTGCCCTCGATCGTGCCGTGGGGCAGGGTCCGGCCGTCCTCCCGGCGGATGGCGCACGTCCAGCCGACCTTGCCCGTCTTGTCCTTGGCGCTGTGGGCCGCGGTGATGACCACCCTGGCCTCCACCCCGCGGTGGGAGAGCAGCTGTGCGCGGATGGCGGGTGTCGGGATCACCAGCAGCAGCACTCCCAGCAGGACGGCGGGCCAGACCACCCACCCGGTGCTGCGGACGAGCATCAGCCCCACCACGGCCGCCATCAGGACCAGCACCGCGAGGACCGTGCAGCCGACCTGGTAGTCCGGGTTGGTGGCGAGCGCGAGCAACCCGATGATCAGCACCGGTGCGAGCACGCCGACCAGCACCGCCGTCCGGCGCACCGTGCGGGGTGCGAGCGGAGCGTCCTTGCGCGCCCGCTTGCGCACGGGCTTCGCCGGCCGGGAGGCCCCGGCGGCGGGCGGTCTCTTCTGCTTCTTCTTGCTGCTGTCGGCCATGCTGCCCCCCGATCGGTGGTGCGTGTTCGTGCCCGCGACAGTGTGACGGCAGCCCCTGACAGCCGGAAGACCGGGGTCCGACCCCGGGCTGACCGCCCGCCTGCCGAAGAGCGGACCCCCAAGGCCTGACTCCGCGTCACCAGCCTTGCACCGCACCGGCTCGAACCGGCCGGTAGCCCTGTTCCGAACGAATTCACCGAATGCTCGCCGGAAGTCTTGCGAGCCGTGCACGCACCGAAGTTGGATGCACAACATCCCGCGAACCGGCGGGCCCGCCACGCCCCCACGGAGACCAGATGTCCCTGCCGTCCCCACGCCGCGCCCTCGCCGCCGCTGCCGCCGCCACCGTGCTCGCCGCCCTCGGCACCGTCCCGGCCGCCGCGGAGAGCGCTCCGGTCACCGCGCCGCCGCTGGACGTCCTGACCTACAACACCTTCCTGATGAGCACCTCGCTCTACCCCAACTGGGGCCAGCAGCAGCGCGCTCAGTCCATCGCCACGGCGGACTTCTTCCAGGGCCACGACGTGGTCGTGCTGGAGGAGGCCTTCGACAACGCGGCCTCCGACGCGCTGACCGCCAAGGCCGCGGCCGCCTACCCGTACCACACACCCGTGGTCGGCCGCTCCACCGGCGGCTGGGACGCCACCTGGGGCAGCTACAGCTCCACCACCCCCGAGGACGGCGGGGTCACCCTGCTCAGCAAGTGGCCGATCCTGCGCAAGGAGCAGTACGTCTACAAGGACGCCTGCGGCTCGGACTGGTGGTCCAACAAGGGCTTCGTCTACGCGGTGCTGGACGTCAACGGCCGCCGCACCCACGTGGTCGGCACCCACCTGCAGTCCACCGACTCCGGCTGCGCGAGCGGACAGGCGGCCACCGTCCGGGCCAGGCAACTCGGCGCGATGCGGGCCTTCCTGGACGCCACGCGGATCCCGGCCGACGAGCCGATCGTGGTCGCCGGGGACCTCAACATCGACTCGCACGGATCCGAGTACCAGGCCCTGCTGGACAACGGCAACCTCGTCCCTGCCTCCGCCCGCACCGGCTGGCCGTACTCTTTCGACACGACCGACAACTCCGTCGCCGCCTACCGCTACCCGGGCGAGCCCAAGGAGGACCTCGACTACGTGCTCTACCGGGCCGACCACGCCCGCCCGCAGCAGTACACCAACGAGGTGCTGCGGGGGCACAGCGCGCCCTGGACGGTGAGCAGCTGGGGCAAGAGCTACACCTACAACGACCTCTCCGACCACTACCCGCTCGCGGCGCACTGACCGCTGGCAACGGGCGGGGCCCGGCCGGGGCCGGGCGGTACGGCGCCGGGCGCGATGATGCCGGGCGCGGGCGCGGGCGCGGGGTGTGGGGCGCATCACAGGCTCCGGTGCCGTTCGGCCTCCTACGATCGTGATCGCGGACGCCGGAGTCCTGCGGCGCCCGCCCGGCTCCCCGCGACCCGGCCCGAGGAGAAGCGCACCTTGACCAGCCCCACCCCCACCGCCGCGCCCGACAGCTACTACCAGCGCACCGGCGAGCACCGCTACAAGCCGACCGGCCACGCGCAGGGCGCCTGGCACCCCGAGGAGCAGCACTTCAGTCCGGTGGGCGGCCTGATCGCCCACGCGATCGACCGCTACCGGGCCGGCCGCCCCGCCGACGGCCTGGCCCTGGCCCGGATCAGCTACGACATACTCGGCCTGATCGCCCTGGACGAGCTCGAGATCACGGTGGAGACCATCCGGCCGGGCCGCACCATCGAGCTGGTGGAGGCGGTGGCCACCGTGGGCGACCGCGCGGTGGTCCGGGCCCGGGCCTGGTTCCTGGCCGAGCTGGACACCACCGCCGTCGCCGGGACCCACGACGAACCGCTGCCCGCGCCCGAGGAGTTCGAGCCGTGGGCGATGAGCGGGCGATGGTCCGGCGGCTACATCGCCTCGATCGACGTCCGGCACCGCCTCACCGCTCCCGGTCGCGCCGCCGCCTGGGTCTCCACCCCGCTGGAGCTGGTCGCAGGAGAGCCCAGCAGCCCGCACGCCTCGTTCCTGGCCCTGGTGGACACCGCCAACGGCATCGCCGTCCGCGAGGAGCCCAGTGAGTGGATGTTCCCCAACACCGATCTGACGGTCCACCTCCACCGCCGTCCGGCGGGCCGCTGGACCGGCCTGGACACCGCCGTCACCTTCGGCCCGGCCGGACACGGTGTCACCAGCACCGTCCTGCACGACGTCCACGGTCCGGTCGGCCGCGCCGAGCAGATCCTCACCGTCCGCCCGCTGAACGGCGGTTGAGCGGGCCGACGGTCGAGCGGACCGGCGGTGCCACCCCCGGCCGGGTGCGGCACCGCCGGGAGCGGGCTCACCCCGACAGGGAGTCCATGAAGGAGCTGACCGAGAAGACGGCCTTTCCAGGACCGGCCGGTCCGTAACCGGGCGGGGAGGAGAGGCCGAACTCCTCCAGAGTCGCCCGGTAGGTCTGCAGCAGCCGGATGTGGTACTCCAGCGGTGCGCCCTGCGGGTTGGCCTTGCCGAGCGGGGTGGTGGGCTCGGGGCACCAGGTGGTGAACCGCGGGACCACGCCGTGCGACATGAAGAAGCGCAGGCCCTCCCGGGTGGAGGCGATCGCCTCGTCGACCGTGCTGAAGCCGAAGGGCTCGGCCATCTCGACGCCCGCCACGAAGTTGGGGATCACGTTCTCGGCGCCGAACACCTCGGTCGAATCGAGGATCCGGCGGTGCCACTCGTCCCGGCCGACGTAGCGCTCCTTGCCGGGGCAGTAGAGCTCGAACAGCCGCTTGTCCCACACCTCGAAGTTGGGGTGGTAGATCCGCACGCCGTAGTCGCGGAAGCGCTGGACGTCGTCGCGCGGCAGCGCCTGGGCGACCACCTTGCCGATCCAGCGGCCGGGGAAGCGTTCCTCGATGGCCTTGGCGTACTGCCCGTAGAAGTCGGCCTCGTCCCGGCCGCCGACCTGCGAGGTGATCGCGCCGCCGGTGAGGGTGTAGGCCTGGGAGGCCCGGGCGGTGTCGTGCTCGTCGATCAGCGCCAGGGCCTCCAGCACCTCCTCGACGGGCTTGACCCCGGTGTACGGGCGGCCGGCCGCCTTGTGCTGGCGCCAGTTGTGGTTGATGTCGCAGTACTGGCACTCCTCCTTGGCGCCGAAGTACTGGCAGACCCGGAACACCGTGAGGTAGATCAGGTAACCCCACTGGATGGTCGGGGCGACCTCCATCACGGACTTGCCGTTGGCCAGGGTGTGCCGGTAGTAGTCCGGCATCGGCGGCAGGCCGACGTCGGCGATCCGGGCGCCGTCCAGGTAGAGGCCGAGGGTGCCGTCCTCGCCCGCCCCCACCCGGTACGGCGAGTTCGGGTTGACCCGCACCGACACCACCGTGCGGCGCAGCCCGTACGGTCCGCCGGTCAGCACCACCTCCTCCGGCGGCCGGTTGAGCGCGGCCGCGCCGAGCTCGGGCAGGGTGCGGTGGTCGAAGGAGAAGATGAAGTACGACTTCGGCTTGACCTCGCCGCCCCCGTCGGCGCCGGAGCTGCCGCTGAGGGCCGACTCGTCGAAGGCCATGCCCCCGCGCAGCAGGTCCTCCTTGATCACCGCCTCCCGGGGTACGTCGGGGAAGCGCTCCATGAGGTCCTCGACGAGTGCGGTGCGACTGCGGGCCTGGCTCTCCATGCGCTGGTCTTCCTTCCCGGCCCCGTGTCCTCGACGGGGCCCAGGCCATTCTTCTCCTTCTTATGCGGATGGCCGCGGGCGGAACCGCTCGGCGGGGCGGGCGACCCCGTGACCGCGCCTCGCCGGGCGCGCCCGGTCACGCTGGGTTGACGCGGTCCGCGGCCGGAGGAGAGGGTGCCGGCCCCCGGTGACGCGCCGGAGAGCGGGGTGGACGGCTGCAGGACGGGGGTGCCTTCAAACGCCGCACACCGGAACGTTCACCTTATCGGGTGTAGAAGATCGTCCATTGCGTTCCGGAACGCGCCTTCGCGCCTACGGTTGGGCAACGAGCGAGACGGGGTCCGTTGGCGTGGAGTTCCCCTTCGCGGCGGCGGGATGACAGCCCGTCACATCCTGCGGTCCTTCTCAGAGGAGGCTCCATGCCCGTGCGCACCGAACCGGACTCACCGCCCTCACCGCCCGCGAACGCCCTCGTGCCGGCGGTGGGCGCATGAACACCACTGCCATCGAGCGGATCCTGCGCGGGCCCAGCGGACTCGGCACCGCCGGGCTGCAGTTGGCGCCGCAGCTCGCGGTGGCCCAGGCCCCGGCGGCAGCGGCCGCCGTGCCCGGGGAAGTCCTGCCCGAGAACAAGACCCCCGAGGTCCAGACGCCACCGCTGCCCGGGCCGGCCGGTCTGGCGCCGCTCCTGCCAGGGCCGGCCGGTGTGGTGCCGTCCCTGCCCGGGCTGCCCGGCCCGGCGTCGGCCGCCGAGGCGCCGACCGGGGGCAAGCCCAGGACCGGCGACCCCGTCCCGGGCCTCTACCACCACCCGATCGCCGAGCCCGACCCGGTCCGGGTGGAGGCGCTCAGCCTGAGGATCAAGGCCTGGGCGATCGACGAGATCGAGCTCTACCCCCCGGAGTGGGAGAAGGACTTCGACGGGTTCTCCACCGGGCGCTACATGGTGGCCTGCCACCCCGACGCGCCCAGCATCGACCACCTGATGCTCGCGGCCCGCCTGATGGTCGCCGAGAACGCCGTGGACGACTGCTACTGCGAGGACCTCGGCGGCTCGCCGGTCGGCCTGGGCAGCCGCCTGCTGCTGGCGCACACCGCGCTCGATCCGCTCCACACCACGGCCGAGTACCACCCGGCCTGGGAGGCCTCGCTCTCCGAGGACCCGCCCCGGCGCTCGTACCGCTCGGCGATGGACTACTTCGTCCGCGCCGCCACTCCCTCCCAGGCGGACCGCTTCCGGCACGACATGGCGCGGCTGCACCTGGGGTACCTGGCGGAGGCCGCCTGGGACGAGGCCGGTCACGTGCCGGAGGTGTGGGAGTACCTGGCGATGCGCCAGTTCAACAACTTCCGCCCCTGCCCGACCATCACCGACACCGTCGGCGGCTACGAGCTGCCCGCCGAGCTGCACGCGCTGCCCGCCATGCAGCGGGTGATCGCGCTCGCCGCCAACGCGACGACCATCGTCAACGACCTGTACTCGTACACCAAGGAGCTGGCCGGCCCCGGACTGCACCTCAACCTGCCCGTGGTGATCTCCGAACGCGAGGGCGTCTCGCACAAGGAGGGCTACCTGAAGGCCGTCGAGGTGCACAACGAGCTGATGCACGCCTTCGAGGCCGAGGCGGCCGCGCTGGCCGTGGCCTGCCCGGTGCCAACGCTCGTACGGTTCCTGCGCGGCGTCGCCGCGTGGGTCGACGGCAACCACTACTGGCACCAGACCAACACCTACCGCTACACGCTGCCCGACTTCTGGTGAGTGCCGTTCCCGGTCGCACCGCCCCGGCAGTCGCCCTCGTTCCGGCAATCACCCGTTTCCGGTAACCACCCTTGAGAAAACTGGAGTTGACCCATGTCCGTGACCGACGACCTCACCACCCCCGGCAGCGCCATCCCCGGCCCGGCGACTCCCTACCAGGGCGACATCGCGCGCTACTGGGACCACGAGGCTCGCCCGGTCAACCTTCGCCTGGGTGACGTCGACGGCCTCTACCACCACCACTACGGCATCGGCGCGATCGACCAGCAGGCGCTCGGGGACCCGGCCGACAGCGAGCGTGAGAAGAAGGTCATCGCCGAGCTGCACCGCCTGGAGTCCGCCCAGGCGGACGTGCTGCTCGACCACCTCGGTGACATCCCGGCCGACGGCCTCCTGGTCGACGCCGGCTGCGGCCGCGGCGGCTCGATGGTCATGGCCCACCAGCGCTTCGGCTGCCGGGTCGAGGGGCTGACCCTCTCCACCCAGCAGGCCGACTTCGGCAACAAGCGCGCCGCCGAGCTGGGCATCGGGGACTTCGTCCGCTCCCGGGTGGCCAACATGCTGGACATGCCCTTCGAGAACGGCTCGGCCGCCGGCTCCTGGAACAACGAGTCCAGCATGTACGTCGATCTGCACGACCTCTTCGCCGAGCACTCCCGGGTGCTGGCCGTCGGCGGCCGGTACGTGACCATCACCGGCTGCTGGAACCCGAAGTACGGGCAGCCGTCGAAGTGGGTCTCGCAGATCAACGCGCACTTCGAGTGCAACATCCACTCCCGCCGGGAGTACCTGCGGGCGATGGCCGACAACCGCCTGGTGCCGCAGGCCGTCATCGACCTGACCCCCGACACGCTGCCCTACTGGGAGCTCCGCAACACCACCTCGCTGGTCACCGGTATCGAGGAGGCGTTCATCGAGTCCTACAAGGACGGCTCCTTCCAGTACGTGCTGATCGCGGCCGACCGGGTCTGACCAGGCCTGAGCCAGGTCGGGCCGGGTCTGAGTGAGATCGGGCCTTGACTGACCGGGCCTGACCGGGACTGACCGGGCCGGTGTGTCGGGCGGCCTCCCCGAGGGTGCGGGGGAGGCCGCCCGTTCCGCGTCAGGCCCTGCGGCGGGTGAAGGTGAGGTGGGTGACGCCGCTCGGGCTGCTCACCGCCTCGCTGTCGAAGCGCTGATCCAGGCCCTCGAGCCCGGCCCACAGCGACTCGCCCCGGCCGAGCACGATCGGCACCACGACCACGTGCAGGTGGTCGATCAGGTCGGCCTGCAGGAAGGCGCGGACGGTGCGCGGGCCGCCGCCGATCCGGACGTCCTTGCCCCCGGCCGCCTCACGGGCCTGCTTGAGCGCCTCCTCGGGGGTGGCGTCGATGAAGTGGAAGGTCGTGCCGCCCTCCATCACCAGGCTGGGGCGCGGGTGGTGGGTGAGCACGAACACCGGGGTGTGGAACGGCGGATTCGGGCCCCACCAGCCCCGCCAGTCCTCGTCCTGCCAAGGGCCGCGCTGCGGGCCGAACTTGTTGCGCCCCATGATCTCCGCGCCGATGTCGTCGCCCCAGGCGCGGGCCATCGCGTCGTCCATACCGGTCTCGCCGCCCGCCTCGCCGTGCATCCGCCGGAAGGTTTGGGTGCGGAAGAACCATTCGTGCAGCCGATGGGAGGCGTGACCGAAGGGCTGCTCGAGGCTCTGGCCCTCGCCGGTGCCGTAGCCGTCGAGGGAGATCGAGAAGTTGTGGACGCGGACCAGGGACATGGCTTACCTCCGCTGCTCGGTGCTCTTGAACGCGCTGCTCTCGAACGCTGCGCTCTCGAACGCTGCGCTCGTGAGCACGGTGCTCGTCATCGCGATGTTCGTCATCACGGTGTTCGCGAGTCACGCTAGCGCGCGGGTACGACAGCCTGATGCTTCGTCACATCCGGGGCGTGGCGCCCTGCGGATGCCTCTCGCGCCGGCCGGGAGTGCGGGCCCGGCCCCCCTGCGGGCGTGGGGGAGTCGTCACGCTATTGTCGTGTCTTCTTCACGGGATGCACGCCCCGGCAGGCGATGCTTCCTCGGGCGGCCCGCGCGGGCGGCCGACGCGACCGAACCCTGGGGGGACGATTCCGATGACCGTACGCCGTACCCTGGCCGGCTTCATGGCAGCCGGCCTGACCGCCGCCGCAGCGGCCCTGATCACGACCGCCGCACCCGCGGCCGCCGAGGGCGAAACGGGCGACCTGCCGTTCGGCTCGGCCACCACCGTCGGACTGCACAACACCTACGACCCGGCCGCCTACCCGTACCTCGCCCAGGGCCTGGACACCGGCACCGGGATGATCGAGCTGGACCTCTGGACGGACGTCGTCACCAAGGAGTGGAAGGTCAGCCACTCCAACCCGCTCGGCAACTCCAACAACTGCACCGCCGCGGACACCCCAGCCCAGCTCTACGGCGGCGGCACCAACAAGAACCTGGAGCACTGCCTCGACGACGTCCGGGTCTGGCTCGGCGCCCACCCGGGCGCCGGACCGCTGGTCGTCAAGCTGGAACTCAAGGGCGGCTTCGCCGCGAACATGGGAATGGGCCCGGACCAGCTGGACGCGCTGATCGCCGCCCACCTGGGCAACGCCGTGCTGCGCCCGGCCGACCTGCTGGCCAAGCCCGGCGGCGGTTCGTACGCCACGGTCGACGAGGCGGTGCGGGCGGGCAACTGGCCGACCCGCTCGGCGCTCGCCGGGCGGGTGCTGCTCTACGCGATCCCGGGAACGGTCGAGGAGAGCAACCCCTTCGACACCCTGCACACCGACGTCGAGTACGGGCGGCACCTGCGGGACCTCGCCGCGGCCGGACGGATCGGCCAGGCCCAGCTGTTCCCGGCGGTGCACGGCGCGGCGGCCGGCGACCCGCGCGCCAAGTACGCCGGCGCGGACGCCGGGATCCGCCCCTGGTTCGTGGTCTTCGACGGCGACGCCGCCGCCTACCTCAGCGGCATCGACACCGCATGGTACGACCGCTCGCACTACCTGCTGGCGATGACGGACGCCCAGAACGTCGCGCCGCAGATCAGTGCCACCGACCCGACCGCCGACCAGGCGAAGGCCCGCACCGAACAGCTGGCCCGGGCGCACGCCAGCATCGTGTCGAGCGACTGGCGCAAGCTCGCGGCGGTGCAGTCCCTGGTGCTGCCGCGCGGCTGAGCAGCGCTGTCCGCCGCCGCCCCCATCGGCGGCGGCGGACCCGTGTCCGGCCGGTGCCGACGGTCGGCCATGCCGAAGGCCGTCGAGGACGACCGCGCGGAGCGGCCCGCTGACTCGCTCAAGTCATCGGTGAGTACCGCGAGTTGACCGGAGATGAAGACTCCGGACGGGGCTTCCGGCGGGCTCCGCGGCTCGCCATCCTGGTTGGCATGACCCGAACTCTACGCGCGTGGAAGCGTGTTGCCGCCACCGCCGTCGTCACCCTGGCCACCCTCGCGCCCGTCGCCGTCGCCGTCGCCACCGAGGCGCAGGCCACGGTGAGCGGCAAGGTGTGCCTGTCGGCCCTGCCCTCCCAGGGCCGCACCACCCTCCACCTGATCGCCGCCGGCGGGCCGTTCCCGTACCGCCGGGACGGCACCGTGTTCAGCAACAACGAGCACGTACTGCCCGCCCAGCGATCCGGCTACTACCACGAGTACACCGTGGTGACCCCCGGCGCGCCGACCCGTGGCGCCCGCCGGATCGTCACCGGCCAGCGGTACCACGAGGACTACTACACCAGTGACCACTACGTGACGTTCCGCCTGATCGACTTCGCCTGCTGACCCCGGCTGTTGTCCCCGTCCCCGTGCCCGGCGAGTGGGGCCCGGTCTCCCGACCCGGGCCCCCCCCCGTCTCCCCCCCCTTTTCCTTCCCTTCCCCCCTCCTGGGCAGCCTGCTCTTCTCCCCAGGGGTGGGGCGGCGACGCC
>NZ_JBVHXY010000017.1:63362-71661 GCF_055569215.1 Kitasatospora sp. NPDC029312
TGTTATGCGTCACGCAGTGTCACCCCCCCCCCCCCCCCCTCCCTCCCCCCCCCCCCCCCCTCCCCCCCCCTCCCCCCCCCCCCCCCCCCCCCCCCCCCACTGCCGTCGCCCGGCCCGTTGCCCGCCCGCCCCGTCGCCGGGGCAGCTTGCCCGGCTACCGAGGGGTGGAATGCCGACGCCCCGAGGGGGCAGGGAGCGTCCGGACGTCAGTCCGTCGTGCAGCGCGTGCCCGCGGCCGGCACGGTGCCGTCGACGAGGAAGGCGTTCACGGCCTCGCGGATGCAGGCACTGCGGTCGTACGCCACGTGCCCCTCGCCCTCGCGGGTGAGCAGGACGGCGTTGCCGAGTTCGCTGGTGAGCTTCTCCGACCAGGCGTACGGGGTCGCCGGGTCGCCGGTGGAGCCGACGACCACGATCGGGGTGGTCGCCGTGGACTTGACGACGTGCGGCTTCTCGGCGGAGCGGAACGGCCAGACGCGGCAGTCGGGATCGAACAGCGCGGCCGTCGGATCGTGCTTGCTGACCAGCGGGGCCTTGGCGGCGAGGTCGCTCAGGGCGGCCTGGAGCTGCTCGCCGGACGGCACGTCGGTGGCGCCGTCCGCGCAGTGGATGGCGGTGTAGGCGTCCGCGGAGGAACCGTAACGGCCGTCCTTGTCGCGGCCGTTGTAGCCGTCCGCGAGCGCGAGCAGGTCGTCTCCCTCGCCGCGGACCATGGCCCAGCCGAGGGCGTTGCGCAGACCGGCCCAGGCCTGTTCGCCGCCGTAGAGGCGGCTGATCACGCCGTTCCAGGCAGCGGTGGAGCTGAGGGTCCGGCCCTTGGTGGTCTTGAGCGGCTTGTCCTTGAGTCCGTCGAGGAAGTCGGCGAGCTTGCCCACCGCGCGGTCGGGGTCCTTGCCGAGCGGGCACGGGTTCTTGGCGGCGCAGTCCGCGGCGAAGGCCTTCAGCGAGCGCTCGAACCCGGCCTCCTGCTCGATGTTGTGCTGGATCAGGGAGGTGGACGGCGAGGTGGCGCCGTCCAGGACCAGCCGGCCGGCCCGGTCCGGGAACTCCTCGGCGTAGAGGGAGCCGAGGTAGGTGCCGTAGGACATGCCGAGGTAGCTGAGCTTCCGGTCGCCGAGGGCGGCGCGCAGGACGTCCATGTCGCGGGCGGTGTTGCGGGTGCTGACGAAGGGCAGCACCCGGGCGTACTTGGCCTGGCACGCGTCGGCGAGCTGCTTGCCGTGGTCGGCGCCGGGCTCGTCGGTGTTGAGCCAGCCGTCGCGGGTCCGGTCGTCCAGGCAGTTGAGCGGGCTGGTGCCGGCGACGCCGCGCGGGTCGAAGCCGACGAGGTCGTAGCGGTCGTGCACCGGGCCGTCGAAGCGCTTCGGGCCGCCCTTGACCATGGCGACGCCGGAGCCGCCCGGGCCGCCCGGGTTGAGGACCAGCGAGCCGATCCGCTGGTCCGGCTTGACGGCGGGGTTGCGGATGACGGCGACGTCCAGCGTGCCGCCGTCCGGGGCGGCGTAGTCGAGGGGGACCTTGAGGGTCGAGCACTGGAGCGCCGACGCGTCGGCCTGCTGCTCGTCCGCCTGGTCGGCGTCGCCCTGGCAGGGTACCCAGGCCAGCTGCTGGCTGTAGAAGGCCTTGAGCGCCGGGTCGTCGGCTCCGGTGGGCTTGACGGTCGGGGTGGGGCTCGGGTTCGGGGTCCCGGCGGCGGACGCGGTGGCCGGGGCGGGCGCGGAGGAGGAACCGCCGCTGGTGCAGCCGGCCAGCAGGGCGACGGCGGTGGCGGCGGAGACGGCGACGGGCAGGGCGCGCCGCGAGGTCCGGATGATCATCGAATGCACCGCACACAAATATCACCAGTCAGTCACACCAGTCACATCGGTAGTGCGTGCCCTTCCCGTACACCCTCTCGGTGCCCGCCCGACCGAGCCCGCCGTACCCGATTCCGCCGTCGCTCGGACGGTGCCATGCTGACGCCATGACAGATCGCATCGGAACCGACCCCGCCGATGGCCAGGCGCGAAGCGGGGGACGGCGGCGGGAGCTGGCGGCGGCGACCGTGGGGTCGGTGGTCGAGTCCTTCGACTGGAACGTCTACGCCGTGCTCGCGCCGTACTTCGCCGCCGACCTCTTCGGCCACGGCAAGGGCGGCGTCAGCGGAGTGCTCGGCGCATACGCCACCTTCGCGGTCGGCTTCGGAGCCCGGCCCGTCGGCTCCTACCTGATCGGGCGGCTCAGCGACACCCGGGGGCGTCGGTTCGCACTCAGCCTCGGGATGGCGGTGATCGCGGCGGCGAGCCTGGGCATCGCCGCGCTGCCGGGGCAGCGGACCGTCGGAGCCTGGGCGGCCGTGCTGGCGGTCACCGCCCGGGTGGTGCAGGGGCTCGCCTTCGGCGGCGAGGCGCCCAGCGTCGCCGCGTACGTCACCGAGACCGCCCCGCCGCGGCACCGCTTCGCGTTCAGCTCGGTGTCCTACGGCGGGATCATCCTCGGGTCGCTGCTCTCCTTCGGCGTGCTCACCCTGCTGATCCACACCATCGGCAAGTCCGGCCTGGAGAACGGCGGTTGGCGCTGGGGCTTCGTCGTCGCCGCCCTGCTCGGCCTGGGCGCGGTGTGGGTGCGGCGGGCGGCGCCGGAGAGCGCCGAATTCCACCGCGCCCGCGCCCAGGCGCCGGACGCCGGGCGCCCGCCGTTCCTGCGGATGCTCCGCGAGCACCGCTGGGCGGTGCTCACCGTGTTCCTCAACACCCTCGGCGGCACGGTCGGTTACTACTTCGCGCTGGTCTACCTGCCGCAGTACGCGGCCGCCTACCACGTGATCGACAAGGAGGAGGCCGCCTCCTTCATGACCGTGGTGCTGGGTGTGGTGCTGGTCACCATGCTGCTCACCGGCGCGGCCGCCGACCGTTTCGGTCTGCTGCCGGTCGCCCGGCTCGGCTTCGTCCTGCCCGTCCCGGCGGTCGGCATCCTGCTGGCCGGACTGCGCGAAGGCTGGCTGCCGTTCCAGGTCGTCGCCGTGCTGCTCGGGATGCTGGTGGCGACGGTGCTCGGCACGCTCAACGTCTTCACCGGGCTGCTCTTCCCGACCGAGGTCAGGGCGGTCGGCCTCGGCGTGGTCAACGCGGCCACCATCGCCGCCTTCGGCGGCACCTTCCCCCTGCTCGCCGAATGGCTCGACCACCACCACGGGCTGGGCGTGATCCCCGCCTACGTCACGGTGTGCACGATGGGGCCGGCCTTCGCCCTGCTGACGGCGAGGCGGGTGCCCTCGTTCGCCGCCGCGGTGAAGGAGGTGGAGGTGGGCGTCCAGCGGACACCGGGAACCGCCTGACGGACGTCGCCTCCTGTGGTTGAGTGGTCCGAACGAACGTCGAACGGGGAGGGCGCAGTGGGCAGCATCGGGCCGGACAGCTGGTTGACGGAGGCCGGGTTCGACCAGCCGCCACAGGTGGACCTGCGGACCGACCGGGCGCACTCGGCCCGGGTCTACGACTACCTGCTCGGCGGCAAGACCAACTTCCCGGCCGACCGCGAGATGGCCGACCGCCTGCTCGCCGACCTGCCGGGTGCCCGGGACGGCGCTGCCGCGGCCCGCGGTGTGATGCACCGGATGGTCCGCCGGCTGGCCGGGACGCACGGCATCCGCCAGTTCCTGGACGTCGGCACCGGCATCCCCACCGCGCCCAACCTGCACGAGGTCGTCCAGGCGGTCGACCCGTCCTGCCGGGTGGTCTACGTGGACAACGACCCGATCGTGCTGGCCCATTCGCGTGCGCTGCTCACCAGCACCGCCGAGGGCCGCACCGCCTACGTCGAGGGCGATCTGCGCGACCCGGAGAAGTTCCTGGCCGACCCGGCGGTGGCCGCCACCCTGGACCTGACCGAGCCGGTCGCGCTGACGCTGATCAACATCGTGCACTTCCTCTCCGACGAGGCCGCGCACCCGCCCGTCCGCGCGCTCCTGGACGCCCTGCCCTCCGGCAGCTTCCTCGCGCTGACCGCGGGGACCGCCGACAACGCGCCGGAGCAGGCCGCGGTCGGCGCGCGCCGCTACGCGGAGGCGGGGATAGAGGTCCACACCCGCTCGCTCGCCGAGGTGGAACGTTTCTTCGCTGGGTTGGAGCTGGACGACCCGGGCGTCGTCCTGGTCAACCGGTGGCACCCGGAGCTGGGCGAGCCCTCGGCCGTGGCCGACAGCGAGGTCTCGGTGTACGGCGGCCTCGCCCGCAAGCCGTAGGCAGACGCCGCGCTGTGCGCGGCACCGCGCGCGGCGGCCGTTGATGCCGGCGGACTGGCGCACGGGCGGAGCGTGGCCTCCGGACCGTCGGTCACCGGCGCTGCGGTGCCATGGTGAGCCCGGCCGCACCGGCCCCGCGGCTGAGCACCACCGTCCGGATGTGGTCCAGCGCGCGGGCCCAGTCGGCGCGGCCGGGGGTGCGGCGGAGGGCGTCGCCCAGGTCGAGCACCCGGTAGGGCGGACCGAGGTCGGTGATCTGCGGCACGAACTCGGCCCGGGTGACCGTCCACCGCTGTCCGGGCCCGGCCGGCGGGCTGACCGTGAAGCGGGCGAGGGAGCTCCAGTTGCCGCGCGGGTCCTCGGCGCCGTCGTAGGTGAACATGTGGCCGGCGAGCTGGTCGCCGAGACCGTAGACCGTCCAGGTGTCGTTGATCTTCTCGTAGGCCTGGGGGATGTGGGCGTGGGTGCCGAGGACCAGATCGATGTCGGGCCGGCCCGGGCCCTGCCCGGCGGCGGACAACTCACGGGCCAGGGTGAGCTGTTGCTCGTTCGGCTGGTCCTGCCACTCGGTGCCCCAGTGGACGCTGACCACCACCAGGTCGGCGCCGTTCGCCCGGGCGGCGCGGGCGTCGGCGAGGATCCGGTCCCGGTCGATCAGGTTGACGGCCCAGGGCTCGTCCTTGGGCAGCGGGATGCCGTTGGTGCCGTAGGTGTAGGCGAGCTGGGCCACCGTCGCGCCGGCCGTCCGCAGCAGCGCGGGCCGTCCGGCCTCCTCGACGGTGCGGGCGGAGCCGGTGTGGGCGAGGCCGGCGGTGTCCATGGCGTCGAGCGTTCGGCGGATCCCCGCCGGGCCGTCGTCCAGGGTGTGGTTGGACGCGGTGTCGCAGGAGCTGTACCCGGCGTCCTTGAGCGCCGTGGCGACCTGCGGCGGGGACTTGAACGTCGGGTAGCCGGTGTACGGGCCGCCGTCCGCGCCGTAGACGGTCTCCATGTGGCAGATCGCCAGGTCCGCGCCGCTGATCAGCGGTTTGACGCCGGCCAGCATGGCGGTGAAGTCGTAGCCGTTGCCGCCGGCGTCCTCCTTGGCCTGCTGGATGATCTCGGTGTGCGGCAGGACGTCGCCGGTCGCGACCAGGGTGAAGGCCCTCGGCCCGGTCGGGGCCGGCGTCGCCGGCTCCGACGTGGGGGCGGACGGCTCGGGTGCCTGCGGAGCGCCGCAGGCCGGGAGGGCGAGCAGCAGGACGAGGGCCGTGGCGGCGGTCCGCCGACGGGGCAGGGGCATCATCGGCTCATCTCGTGATCGGAAGGTATGACCATGGCCAACCCTCCGACTATGCGGGCCCGCGTGGCACGGACCGCCGACCCCACGCCCGCAGGTCACCCGGGGAGCCTCCGACCGCTGCCCGGCGGTTTCCAGGGGCTCGGACGCAGCGCGGCGCCGGGCTCGGACACCGTGAGGCGCCGGGCTCGGACACCGCGCGGCGCCGGGCGCGGCTCAGCCGGGGATGAGCGCCTCCCACTCGTCCCGGGTCGGGCCGTCGTGCTGCGGAGTGAAGTCCGGGTGGGCGTCCAGCCAGGCGGTGAGGTGGCGGTCGACTTCGTCGGTGCCGTAGGCCTCTTCGGCCGGGCGGACGAGGTGGCGCACCTGGGCGCGGGCCCTCATGACGACGGGGTCCTCGAAGGCGCAGACCCCCAGGGCGGCGGCCCGGCGGTCGGAGACCGGTGAGCTCTCGGCCAGGCGCCGGGCGTTCACGCGGTCGGCGGTCACCTGGGCGTCGAACCACGGGCGGAGGGCCCGGACGGTCCAGGCGTGGTGGCCGCCGGGGTCGGCGGCGACCTCGTCGGCGTGGCCGGCGAGGTACTGGCCGGCGAGCAGGCCGAGGGCCACGCCGTGGCCCAGGGTGGGATTGGTGTGGAGGAGGCTGTCCCCGGTGTTGACCAGGCCGGTGACCACGGGCCCGGCCTCGTCCGAGAGGGCCGTCCAGCGGTTGTCCAGCCCGGCCATCGCCAGGACGGCGGACCGGGGTTCGGGGTCCAGGTCGAGCCAGGCGGCGCAGGCGGGGAACCGGCGGGCGGCGGCCTCGAACACGGCGGGGTCCATCAGCGCGCCGCGGGTCGGATCGCCGGTGGAGAGCACCAGGTTCAGCGCGAAGGTGTCGTTGTCGGAGGGGAAGACGCCGGCCAGCGCGAACGGCGCGGCGGAACCGGTTTTCACCCGCCCGGGGTCCCGGGGGCCGTCGCCCCGCAGCCGGTACCAACGGCACAGGTAGGCGATCCCGGCGCGGTGGCTCTCGACCACGGGCGGTCGGCAGCCGGCCGCGACCAGCCAGTCGGGAAACGGCGAACGGCGGCCGGAGGCGTCGACGACGAGGTCCGCCCGGTGCGTCTCCGTGCCGACCCGCACGCCGGTGACCCGGGCTGGCCGGCCCTCCTCGACGGCGAGGCCGCTCACCCGTCGACCCCGCCGCACCTCGATGGTGGGCTCCCGCCGCAGGGCCGCGGTCAGGGCGGCTTCCAGCACGATGCGGCGGGTGCGCAGGGTCACCAGCTCCTCGTCGCCGTCCCGGTGGGGAGGGTGCTCGCCGAACCAGTCGAAGTCGTGGTACTCCCGGGCGCCGCGGGCCAGCAGATCGGCGTAGACGTCGGGAGTCTCGGTGCGCAGCACGGTGCGCACCGGCGCGAGGAACGAGTGGGGTTGGACGGCCTGTGGGACGCGGGGCCTGCGCCAGTCGGAGAAGTCGCGTTCCAGGTCCTCCCCGGCCTCTCGCGGGTCCTGCTCGAACAACGTGACCGGATGGCCCCGCCGGCCGAGCATGAGGGCCGCTCCCAGCCCGCTGATACCGCCACCGACCACCGCAACCCGCGCCAACTGAGCTCCCCTTCGCGTCGTGTTGCGGAGGGAGCCTACCGCCCGGTGATCTTCGCCCGGCGAACGGGTCGTCGGGTGCCGGAAGCGGGACGCCGGTCGGCGATCGGCGGTGACCATGCGTCACCCCCTGTACGCGGCCCGCTCAATGTGATGACATAACCATGTCAATCCGGCTGCGTCCGCGCCAGCACCGGCGCGAGCGCCGTCCCGGATCCATGGACGATCGAAGGGGAAGCCCATGCTGCTCCGCACACTGGCCGCCGCGGCCGCCGTCTCCGCCGCGCTGGCCGGCTCGTCGACCTTCGGCGGCGACGCGCTCCCCACCCCGCCTGACCGCATCGTCATCGACGTCGCCACGGTCAACGGCTCCGGCTGCCCGGCCGGGACGGCCGCGGTGGCCGTCGCGCCCGACAACACCGCCTTCACCGTGACGTACAGCAGCTACCTCGCCCAGGTCGGTGTGGGCTCCACGCCGACCGACTTCCGGAAGAACTGCCAGCTCGACCTGCGCGTGCACGTCCCCCAGGGCTTCACGTACGCGATCGCCTCCGCCGACTACCGCGGCTTCGCCCACCTCGAAGCGGGGGCGACCGGCACCCAGCGGGCCAGCTACTACTTCCAGGGCCAGCCCGGGACCGCCTACCAGAGCCACCGCTTCGCCGGCCCGACGGACGACAACTGGCAGGCGACCGACACCGTCGACGTCGCCGCCCTGGTGTACGCCCCCTGCGGCGAGGAGCGCAACTTCAACATCAACACCGAGCTACGGGTCGCCGCCGGCACCTCGGACCCGGCCCACACCACCAGCTTCATGACGATGGACTCGACGGACGGGGACATCAACACCGTCTACCACCTCGCCTGGAAGCAGTGCCCCTGACGCCTGCCGCCTGATCCCGACCTCCGGCTCCTGCCCACGAACCCAGATCCCCGATTCCCGATTCCTGGGCCCGCCCCGGCCCCGGCGGAGCCCCGGCCGCCGGGGCCGGGGTGTTGTCGCGTGCGGTACGGCGAGCCTCCGCGCCGCACCCTCGCACGGCGACCTCAACCCCGACGGCGGTGGCGGGCAGCGAGCCTGAACAGACGGCAGGGGGGGGGGGGGGGGGGCCCCCCCCCCCCCCCCCCCCCCCCCCCCCCCCCCCTTCCCCCCCCCCCCCCCCCCCCCCCCCCCCCCCCCCTCCGGGGGCGGGCACCGTCCAAAACGAGGG
>NZ_JBVHXY010000017.1:71671-79148 GCF_055569215.1 Kitasatospora sp. NPDC029312
AGACTCTCCGCGCCGCACCCTGGAGAGGAAACTGCACCCCAGGGGGTGGGGGGGGGCGGCGAGCCGGAACAGATGGGGGGGGGGGGGGGCCACGGCCCCCCCCCCCCCAACCCGGCACCACCCCAGCACTCGTCACGCCGCCGCCGTCACCGGCCCGTCAACCGTCCTGAGGGGCCGGACACTGTCGAAGGCGCGGGCCCGCCGCCCCGAGCCGCCCGACCGGTGCCCGGCCAGCCGACACCGGAAGCGGACCAGTCAGCGCCGGAAGAAGCCGGTCAGCACGTCCCACCAGCTGCGCCGCTGCGCCGGGATGGCTGCCACCGGCGCGGCGGCGGCCGCCGCCCGCTGGACGGCCCGGAGCGCCTCCGCCTCCCGGGCGGCCCGTTCCTCCGCCGCCAGCTCGGCCTCGGCCACCGACTCCGGGTCGGGTTCGATCTCCCGCGGGGTGAACTCCACGGGCAGCGCCGTCAGGTGGCGGGAGATCCAGGCCGAGCTCCAGGTCAACTCCTCCTCCGGAACGGCCAGTCGGAGGTCCGGCAGCAGGGTGAGCAGGATGTCGATCCCGGCTTCCGCGACGTGCCGTCCGATGTCCTGCCCGGGGCACTCGTGCGGCCCGGCGCCGAAGGACAGGTGCGAGCGGTTGCCGTACAGCGGGGTGGCGAGGTCGGGCCGGATCACCGGGTCGACGTTGCCCGCCGCGAGACCGAGCAGCAGGAAGTCCCCGGCCTTGATCTGCTGCCCGCCGAGTTCGGTGTCCGCCGTCGCGCAGCGCCCGGCGACCAGCGACATCGGCGGGGAGTCCCAGAGCACCTGGTCCAGCGCCTCGCCCAGGGTCATCTGTCCGCCGGAGAGGTGGGCGCGGAAGCGCGGGTCGGTGAGCACCATCTTCAGCGAGTCGGCGATCAGGTTGACGGTCGTCTCGTTGGCCGCCAGCAGCACCACCCGCAGGTGCTCCATCACCTCGTCGTCGGTCAGCCCGGCCGGGTGCGCCAGCAGGCGGCTGGTCAGGTCGTCGCCGGGGTGGTCGTGCTTGTACGCGATGGTCCGGCGCAGGCTCGCCACCACGTACTCGTTGCTGGCGATCGCCGTCTCGGTGCCCTTCATCAGGTCGCGGGCGGCGTTCACCAGCTGCGGCCCGTACTCGTCGGGCATGCCGATCAGCTTGGTCATCACCAGCATCGGCAGGTGCTCGGCGAACTGGGAGACCAGTTCGGCCCGGCCGGTCGTGCCGACCACCTGCACCAGGTCGGTGGTGAAGCGGCGGACGTGGCGGCGGATGCCGCGCCGGTCGAAGCCGTTCAGGCCGTCCAGGACGGCGCCGCGCAGCCGGCGGTGCTCCTCGCCGTCGGCGAACACGCAGATCGGCTGCCAGGCGACCACCGGCAGCAGCGGGGAGTCGGCCGGGATCTCGTTGTTGCGGAAGGCGCTCCAAAGCCGGGAGTCGCGGGAGAACAGCGAGGGGGTGCGCATCGCGGTGATGTTGGCGGCGTGGCCGAGGATCAGCCAGGCGCGGTGGTCGCCGTGCAGCAGCACCGGGGCGACCTCGCCGTACTCGGCGCGCAGCTTCTCGTAGAGGCCCGCCGGATCGGCCTCGGCCTCCGGGCCGTACAGGCGTCGCAGGCCGCCGGGGCCGATCGGCTCGATGCCGCGGCCGTGGGCGGGGCAGCCGGGCGGCGGGGCGAGGGCGGCGTCGTCGGCGGGGAACGGGGTGGTCACAGGGTCTCCGGTTGCGGGGTGCGGAAGGGGAGTCGGCAGGTCAGCCGGCGGTCGGGGCGGCGAGTTCGTACAGGTAGCGCATCAGCGCCATCAGGGTGTCCCGGCTGGACTCGCGGCTGCGCGCGTCACAGGCCACGATCGGCACGTCGGCCGGGAGGTCGAGTGCCTGCCGCAGCTCGTCGAGCGCGTAACTCGGCGCCTCCGGGAAGCCGTTGACGGCCACCACGAACGGTACGCCGCGGTCCTCCAGCCGTCCGATCACCTCGAAGCTGACCTCCAGCCGGCGGGTGTCCACGAGCACGACGGCGCCGAGCGCCCCCTCGAACAGGCCGTTCCAGAGGAACCAGAACCGCTCCTGCCCGGGGGTGCCGAAGACGTACAGCACGAGCTCGTCGCTGATGCTGATCCGGCCGAAGTCCATGGCCACCGTGGTGGAGGTCTTGCGTTCGACCCCGGTCGGGTCGTCCACACCGACCCCGGCCTGGGTCATGGTCTCCTCCGTGGTCAGCGGGCGGATCTCGCTGACCGAGCCGACCAGCGTGGTCTTGCCGACGCCGAAGCCACCGACGATCACCACCTTGACCGCCGTGGCGACGGTGTCGGGCAGCAGGTCCGCGCTCGCCGGGCCGACGACCGTGTCAGAGCCGCTGAAGTCCATGGATCACCGCCTCCAACAGGGCACGGTCGGGGAGTTCCGCCGCCGGGACGGCGGCGCGGGCTTCGATCCGCCCGTCGTCGAGCAGGTCCGCCAGCAGGACGATGACGACGCTCGTGGGCAGTTCGAGGTAGGCGGAGACCTCCGCCACCGAGAGCGGGGAGCGGCACAGCCGCAGGATGGCCGCGTGCTCGGGCTGCATGGCGGGGGTCGGCTCCGCGCGGGAGACGATCAGGGTGACCAGGTCGAAGACGCCCGGCCCGGAGGGGCCGCTGCGACCTCGGGTGATCACGTACAGGCGGTCGGGCTCGGGTCCGTCCCAGCCGCCCTGGTCGGCCGTCATGTGACCGCCTCGGTGTGCTCGTTCATGTGACCGCCCGGGCACCGCGGCTGTTCGCCGGCCGGCTCACGCGACCACCTCGGGGTTGCGCGGCGGGGTGGAGAGGTGCTCGCCGATCCGTTCCACCAGGTCGCGCATCTGGTGGCTCACCAGTCCGGCGTCCACGCCCTCGTCGGCGAGGACCGCGAGGTAGGCGCGGTCGCCGGCCGACATCAGATAGAAGTAGCCGCCGTCGACCTCGATGACGACCAGCCGCATCGCGCCGTTGCCGTGCGGGAACTCGTGCCCGACCGCGGCGGCCAGGCTCTGCAGGCCGGCGCAGGCGGCGGCGAGGCGGTCGGCGGTGTCCGGGTCGGCGCCGTACTGGGCGATCCGCAGGCCGTCGGCGGAGAGCACGATGACGTGCCGCACGTACGGGACGCTGTGTGCGAGGTCGTTGAGGATCCAGTCCATGTTGCTGCGGTGCGGAATCACTGCTCGCCTTTCCCTGCCGTCTCTTCACTGGTCTGTCCGGCGCCGGATTGCCCGGCACCGGTCTGTCCGGTCGAACTCGCCGACGGGCCGGTGCCCTTGTAGCCGTCCATGAACGCCTCCAGCCACAGGCCCGGCTTCTTCGCGGCCGGTCGGGGCGCCGGGCCCGCCGGGCCCGCCGCCGGCCCGGAGGTCGGGCCGCTGAGGTTCGCGCTCGTGCCGTTGGGCGGCGTCGCGGCGCGTGGGGCCGGGGCGAAGGCGGCCCGGCCGGTCAGCCGGTGGCGGCGGCGCTGCGGCAGGCCGTTGGCCGTCCGCTCGGTGACGATCACCTCGTCGTCCCCGGTCTCCGCGTCGGAGGACCCCCAGGGGCTGGTCGAGCCGTAGGACGGCCCGACACCGGCCGACGGCCCGGCGCTCCGGGCGCCCCAGGGTCGGGAGGGGGTCGTCTGCCGGGGTGGGTTCGGTGGGAGCGGGCGCGGACCGGAGAAGGCGCCGATGCCGTGCGCCCGCCCGGTCGGGGGCGCGGTGGTGAGCAGTTCCTGCGGCACGACCAGCACCGCGCGCACGCCGCCGTACGCGGACCGGCGCAGCGACACCTGGAACCCGTACGCCTGGCAGAGCCGGCCGAGGATGGCGAAGCCCAGTCGGGGGGACTCGGTGAGGTCGTCGAAGTCCTTGGAGACCATGGCCTCGCGCATCGAGCGCTCGGCCCGGGCCCGGGCCTCGTCGGTGAGCCCGAGGCCGCCGTCCTCGACCTCGATCGCTATTCCGCTCTGCACCTCGGAGGCGCTGAGATGGACGTGGGTGTGCGGCGGGGAGTAGCGGGTGGCGTTGTCGAGCAGCTCGGCCACGGCGTGGATCAGCGGTTCGACGGCCGGGCCGGTGACGGAGATCTGGGTGACCGGGTGGAGGTCGACCCGCTGGTACTCCAGGATCCGGGACATTCCGCCGCGCAGGACGCTGTAGAGCGCGATCGGCCGGGTCCACTGGCGGCCGGGCCGGGCGCCGGAGAGCACGGCGATGGAGTCGGCGAGGCGGCCGACCAGGGCGTTGCCGTGGTCCAGGCGCAGCAGGTCGTCGAAGACGGCCGGGTCGTTGCCGTGCCGGTCCTCCATCTCCCGCAGGTCCTTGGCCTGTCGGTGGATGATCGCCTGGACGCGGCGGGCGAGGTTGACGAAGGCCCGCTCGGCGGAGTCGCGCCGGCTGACCTCGTCGTCGACGGCCTTGGCGATTCCGCGGGCGACCATCTCGAGCGACTCGCGGAACTTCCGGGAGAGCAGCGGGTTCGGCTGCTGGAAGGGCTTGAGCAGCACGTCGATGGAGGAGCCGTACCGGGCTCCGCGGACCAGTCGGCGCAGTTCACCCGCGGCGAGCCGCTCGATCTCGTCCTCCTGGCCGGCCAGCTTGCGGTGCAACTCGTCGACCCGCCGGAGGTGTTCGGCGCGGAGTTCGTCCAGGGCCCGGCCCCGGCGGGCGGATTCGGCGGCCACCACGGCCACCAGCACGATGGCGGTGGCCCCGCACCACAGCACTCCGGCCCGGGCTTCGACGGACACCACCACCGCGGCGACCGCAACCGCCGCCGCCATGACGGCGGTGGGCAGCAGCCAGCCGAGCAGAGGCGCGGGGCGCCGTCTGATGGGTGACGATCCAGCTCGAAGCATTCGGCATCCTCAAACGATCGGAACAGAACGGGGACGGGCGACGACCGGCTCCGGAGGCGTGGTGCTGCAGCATAGCCAAGTTCAGGACAACCCTGACCGAAACTCAAAAATACTGCCTGTCAACCGACTTGTGGCAACTTGCCGGACATGTCAGGCATCTCGCACACCAGTCGCAGTCCGGGTCGGTCACCGCCCGGTCACCAGGCTTCTCGCCTCGGCGCCCCAGCACCGGCAACCCGGCCGGGATTCGCTCATGCGAAGGGTTTCCGGCCCAAGTCGCCGCGCGTGGCGGATAGTTCGTGCTAGGGGCCGGTCGGGGTGGCTCGCCGTCA
Organism: Kitasatospora sp. NPDC029312; assembly: GCF_055569215.1. Taxonomy (NCBI): domain Bacteria; kingdom Bacillati; phylum Actinomycetota; class Actinomycetes; order Kitasatosporales; family Streptomycetaceae; genus Kitasatospora; species Kitasatospora sp. NPDC029312. Next base: position 76,850 of record NZ_JBVHXY010000017.1, read on the forward strand.
CCCTTGCGGGGGATATTCGGCTCATTCTCCATGGCGCAACAGATGTTGCCTCCATGGGCAATGTCCGTTGACGGCTCGCGCGTGCGAGGCCTACAGTGCGGGGCCATGAACACGGACGATCTCGGTCGACGGGTGGCGGACGACGTGTCGGGCGGGGGCGGACTCGACGGGCTGCGGCGACTGTCGGGCGCGATCGCGGCCCTGGAGGAGCGGCGCACCGGCCTGGTCGAGGAACTCCGGCGCGGCAAGGCGGCGACCTGGGAGGAGATCGGCCGCGCCTGCGGAATGACCCGCCAGGGCGCCACCCGGCGCTGGGCCGGGCGGCTGCGGGCCCGCTCCTTCGGCACCGCCGCCGCCTCCTACCAGCACGGGCGCCCCGGCTACCCGCACGCGCTGATCGGCTCAGCCGTGCCGCGCCAGGCCCGCAAGGTGCTCGACCTCGGCGCCGGCACGGGCGAGTTGACCCGACTGCTGGTCGACGCCGGCCTGGACGTCGTCGCGGTCGAACCCGACGAGGAGATGCGCGCTCGACTCGCCGCGGCGGCACCCCGGGCGGTGGTCCGGGCCGGCACGGCCGAGCGGATCCCGCTCTCCGACGGCAGCGTGGACGCGGTCGTGGTCGCCCACGCCTGGCACTGGTTCGACCAGGCGGCGGCCCTCCCCGAGATCGCCCGGGTGCTCACGCCCGGAGGCACCCTCGCCCTGGTGTGGAACGTCCGCGACGAGTCGCAGCCCTGGGCCGCCGAACTCGGCGCCCTGCTGCACCGCGGCACCCGCCGGCCGATCGACACCGCGCCACTGCTCCCGGCCCCGTTCGGCGCGCCCGAGCGGCTGGAGATCCGCTGGGAGCATCCCACCACCCCGGCCGGGATCCTCGACATGGTCGCCTCGCGCAGCTACGTCATCGCCCTGCCCGAAGCCGAGCGCGCCCGCCTGCTGGCCGACGTCGAGCACCTGCTCGCCACCCACCCCGACCCGGCCGGCCGGGAGCGGATCGCCGTGCCCTACCTCACGAGGTGCACCCGTGTCCGGCTCGGCTGAATCCGTGACCGTCCGCCGCCTCGGCACCGCGGACGCCGAACCGTACCGGGCCTTCCGGCTGACCGCCCTGCGGGAGACACCGAGCGCCTTCACCTCCGGCCACGCCGAGGAACGCGGCAAACCGCTCGCCGACACGGTCCGGCGCCTGGCCGACGCCGAGAACGGGCCGGGCGCCCTGCTCGGCGCCTTCGGCGACGACGGCACGCTCATCGGCACCGCCGGACTGCGGGTCCACCCGCGCGCCCAGGAGCGGCACAAGGCCAGCCTGTACGGCATGGCGGTGGCCCGCGCCGCCGGGGGCCGGGGGACCGGCCGCGCCCTCGTGGAGCGGGTGCTCACGATCGCCGCCGAGGACGGGCGGCTGCGCCAGGTGCTGCTGACCGTCTCGGAGGGCAACGAGCCGGCCCTGCGGCTCTACACCTCCTGCGGCTTCGAGGTCTGGGGCCGGGAGCCGAGGGCCGTCCTGGTGGACGGGCAGGCCGTCACGAAGCTGCACATGGTGCGCCTGCTGGACTGACCGGGCGCGGGACCGGGTGCCGTATGAACACCAGCCCGGGCGCGGGCCGGACCGCCCGGCCAACGCGGTAGGCCGCCGCCGGTGGGGCTGACAATTGTCACGGTGCGGCGGTGTGCCGGCACACTGCCGCCCGGGCGGGGCCCGCGGCCACGATGAGGGCATGACCTCCATCGACCTGCACCACCCCGACACCCGCCGGGCCTTCCGCACCGTACGGCGGCTCGTGACCGCCTACCTCGGCCTCAGCGTCCTGACCTTGGCGGCCGCCGCCGCCCTCCGCTCCCACAGCACCGTCGTGACCCCGGCGGTCTGGATCCGCGGCGCCGCCGTCGCGGCCAGCGCCGCCGTCACCCTGCTGCTCACCGTCCGCGCGGCCCGCGGCTCCCGCGGCGCCTTCCGGCGGCTGCGGATCCTGTCGGCCGTGATGATCGCCGCCATCGTCGTGATCATCGTCCTGCCGGGCGCCTTCCCGATCTGGATGAAGGTCGAACAGGGCCTGTGCGGCGCCGTGCTGCTGGGCGTGGCCGCGGTGATCAACGGACGGCCGCTGCGTACGCTGTTCGCCACGCTCTGAGAGGGGGACACCGGTGACCGACCTCGACCGCGGCACCGCGCCGGGGGCCCGCCCCCCCCGGGGGGGCGGGGCCCTTTGTCCTCGGATCCAGGTCGGGAGGGCACCCCGGACTCCGAGTCCCCGGGACGGGGTGGGCGCCCCCCCGGGGGGGTTTTTTTTTCCCCTGG
>NZ_JBVHXY010000017.1:79158-151243 GCF_055569215.1 Kitasatospora sp. NPDC029312
CCGCTGCGGACGCTGTTCGCCACGCTCGGAGGGGGGGACACCGGGGACCGACCTCGACCGCGGCACCGCGCCGGGGCCCCCCCACCGGGGGGCGGCCGGGCCCCGCCGGTTCGGGCTGGCCGCCGGGATGCTCGTCTTCCCGGCACTCACCGCGGTGGCCCTGTCCGACGGGTCCGGGGCGGCGACGGTCGTCGGCTACGCCGTCGTCGCCGCGTTCTGCCTGTGCTACCTGCTCACCGCGCTCGCCCTCGGGCGCGGCCGCCGGCGGTGGATCGCACCGCTGCTGGTGGCGATGACGGTGCTGTTCCTCGCCGCGCTGCCGTTGGCCCACGCCGACGCCTTCTTCCTCGCCACGGTGATCGTCTCCGAGATCGCCGTACTGTGGCGCCGGTACGCCGCCTGGGCGGTGACCGTCGGCACGCTGGCCGCGCTGCTGCTGCCCTGGGCCGTACCGGCCTGGCACAGCGGGCCCGGCGGATTCCAGGCCCTCGCCCTCCTGTTCACCGCGCTCACCTGCGGCGCATTCGCCGAGATCGCCGCCACCAACCAGGCCCTGGTCGACGCCCGGGCCGAGGTCGCCCGACTCGCCTCGGAAGCCGAACGCAACCGGATCGCCCGGGACCTGCACGACCTGCTCGGGCACTCGCTCACCGCCATCACCGTCAAGTCCCGCCTCGCCCAACGGCTGGCGGTCAAGGACGTGGACCAGGCGGCGGCGGAGATGGCCGCCGTCGAGACACTGTCCCGGCAGGCGCTCTCGGACGTGCGGGGCGCCGTCACCGGCTACCGCGAAGTGACGCTGGCCGGCGAGCTCGCCCGCGCCCGCGAACTGCTGCGCGCTGCCGGGGTGGTGGCCGACCTGCCCCGGGCGGCGGACGCGGTCGGGCCGGAACACCGCGAGCTGTTCGGCTGGGTGGTGCGCGAGGGCATCACCAATGTCGTCCGGCACGCCCGGGCGGCCCGCTGCTCGGTGGCCTTGACCGCCACCTCGGTGGAGATCCGCGACGACGGTGCGGGCGGTGGCGGTGGCGGTGTGCCTGTCGGTGCGGGAAACGGAGTCGGGGACGGCAAGGGCCTGACCGGGCTGCGGGAACGAGTCGCCGCGGCGGGCGGTACGGTCGAGGCCGGCCCGCTCGACCCACGCGGGTGGCGGCTATGGGTCACCGTCCCGGAGCCCCACGCCGGGTCCGAGTCCGGCGCCCGCTCCGCCACCGCCCCCGGCTCCGCCTCCGAAGGGACGACATGACGATCCGCCTGCTGCTCGCCGAGGACCAGGAACTCGTCCGGACGGCGCTGCGCACCCTGCTCGACCTGGAGGACGACTTCGAGGTGGTGGCCGCCGTGGGACGCGGCGACCAGGTCGCCGAGGCGGCCCGCGAGCACTGCCCGGACGTCGCCCTGCTCGACATCGAGATGCCGGGACTGGACGGCCTGGCGGCGGCCGCCGTCCTCGCCCAACAGGCCCCCGACTGCCGGGTCGTCATCCTCACCACCTTCGGCCGGGCCGGCTACCTGCGGCGCGCCATGGAGGCGGGCGCGCTCGGCTTCGTGGTCAAGGACGCCCCCGCCGAGGTGCTCGCCGACGCGATCCGCCGGGTCGCGGCGGGGGAGCGGGTGGTGGACCCGGAACTCGCCGCCGCCACCCTCGCCGCAGGGGCCTCCCCGCTCACCGCCCGGGAACGGGACGTGCTGAACGCCTCCCGCTCCGGCGCCGGGGTCACCGAGATCGCCGGAAAGCTCTACCTCTCCGAGGGCACGGTCCGCAACTACTTCTCCTCCGCCATCGCGAAGACCGGCACCCGCAACCGCACCGAGGCCCTGCGCGTGGCCGACGAGCGCGGCTGGCTCTGACCTCCTGCCCGCCGCCACCCCCGCTGGCGCGGAAGTGGCGAAGGCGGAGGCCGCTCGCGTGCCGGTGCCGGCCGGCCTGCCGCGCCTCGGTCGGGGCGATGAGGCGTCGACTCCACCGGCCGAGCGGACCGGCCCCGGCCGTCCGGAAACCGGGGCTGCCGCAGCCAGTCCGGGCCGCCGCCCCGGGTCACGGCCGGTCGTCCTCACGGCTGGTCGTAGTAGCGCCGTTCCTCGACGACCTCGTCGGCCCCGGCCCGGCCCATGAAGCGTCGGCGCCGGTAGATGCTGGCGTAGGTGATCAGGCCGAGCAGTCCCGCGGCCATCATGATCCAGCCGACCACGTGCACGTTCATCCCGGAGAGGTGCCAGTCGACCCCGAAGGCCAGCACCGCGCCGAAGGCGAACAGGAGTATGCAGCCGCCGATACCCATCTTCCCCAACTCCTCTGCGTTCGGATGGAGTCCGGCTACCCCCGACTCGGCGGATGACACGGGCGGTCGCCTGCCATGCTGTCCCGGGCCGGGGCCCGCTACCTCCGCCCGGTCTTCCGGCGGCCGATCCGCATACCGCCGAAGAGCAGGGCGGCGAGGAACAGGACGATCCCGATGACCAGCAGCCACAACAGGCCCTTCACCAGGGCGCCGACGAAGCCGAACACGACGGCGACGAGCACGATGAACAGGAACAGAGCCATCTGATCTCCCTGAGTCGTTTCCCGACAGTGCCACTTGCGGTGCGCCGCGAATCGCGGTGCGGCGCACCGCCGATCAGGAACGGCGTGGGTGCGCCGACGCGCCCATGCCGTCGGTCGCGCCGGTGCCGTCGGCGGTGAGGGCCGGCCGCAGTACCCGGGCGGCCTCGGCCTGGCGGGCGTCGAGGATGTCCGCCTGGCGTTCGGCCCGGGCCTGCAGGACGCGCAGCCGCGCGTCGAGCTGGTCGTCACGCACCGCGGCTCGCAGCGTCCGCCAGAGCGCGAGTTTGCCCTGGATGCCGGTGCGCATGGCCTCCACCTCCAGGAGGTCGCTGAGCGGCGAGCGGCGGACCAGCCGTCCGTTGGGTTTCAGCCGGCCGGCCTTCTCGGCCGCGGCGCCGAGGACCATCCGGTGCCGCCGGGGGCGGACCCCGAGTGCCCGCATCAGGCCGACGAGCTCGTCGCGGTCCTCGGCGACCTCCCGGGCCAGGCGCCGCAGGTCCGGTGCGGAGGGGCCGGTGGGGTGGGCGCGGGCGATCCGGCGTGCGAGCGCCGCGCCCGCCGAGGAGCCGGCCAGGTGGTCGTTGAGATAGATCGCGAGCAGGCGTTCGTCGTCTGTGACGGCCATGCTGTCACCCCTTTCGCGGTGCGGCGCGGCGCAGCTCGGCGGCCGGAGCCCTTCCGACGGCGGGGCCCCTCGCCGGGTACCGCCGTCGCGCTTCGCGGGTGCCCAGCCGGGAGCGGACGGAAACGGGGACGGCCCGGCGGGGCTGCCGGACGTCGAGCGGGGGGGAGCCGCGCGGCCGACCGGGCCGCCGTAAGCCGGGTCGTCCTTGGGTCGGGCCCCGAATTGGTCCAGACCTATTGACGCGTCCTGTCGCCCCTCCTACGATCCGGTCCGGCACAGCCCCACATGTCCCCACCTCACCCAGGGCCGGGCGTCACGCCCCCACGCTCGTCATGTCCATGGCGTCCGGCGGGAAGGGAGCACAGCATGTTCCGTCGGAGGCCGCGCTCGCCACGCCCGTCAGGCGTGGAACGCGCATCGCAGGTGAACCGCACCGCCCGGCCCGGACCGACCATCCTGAAGCGCTCCGTTGCCGCGGTGAGCGCCGCCGCCGTCATCGGTGCCGGAATCGCCGTGGCCGGGACCGTCACAGCCGGAGCCGTCGCCGCCGGGGCCGCCACCACCAACCTGGTGGCCAATCCCGGCTTCGAGAGCGGGCTCTCCGACTGGACCTGCTCCGGCGGATCCGGCGCCGTCGTCGGCAGCCCCGTCCACTCCGGGGCCTCCGCACTCCGCGCGACACCGGCCGGTCAGGACGACGCCCAGTGCACCCAGACCGTCAGCGTCCAGCCCAACTCCCCGTACACGCTGAGCGCCTATGTCCAGGGCAGCTACGTCTACCTGGGCGCCACCGGCACCGGCATCACCGGCGCCCAGTCCACCTGGACACCCGCCAACCCTTCCTACGGCCGGCTCAGCGTCGGCTTCACCACCGGGCCGACCACCACCTCGGTGACCGTCTACCTGCACGGCTGGTACGGGCAGCCCGCCTACTACGCGGACGACGTGTCGCTCACGGGCCCGAGCGGCGGCAGCCCCACGCCGACCGCCACCCCGCCCACCACGCCGCCGCCGACCACGCCACCGCCGACTACACCGCCGCCGACCACGCCACCGCCGACCACGCCACCGCCGACCAGCGCCCCGCCCACCACGCCACCGCCGGGTGACACCTGCCCCACGAAGCCCAAGCCGTCCGGCAAGGTCCTGCAGGGCTACTGGGAGAACTGGGACGGCGCGCTGAACGGTGTCCACCCCGGCATGGGCTGGGTCCCCATCACGGACAGCCGGATCGCCGCGCACGGCTACAACGTCCTCAACGCCGCCTTCCCGGTGATCCTCTCGGACGGCACCGTCCTGTGGCAGGACGGCATGGACACCAACGTCAAGGTTCCGACCCCCGCCGAGATGTGCCAGGCCAAGGCGGCCGGAGCGACGATCCTGATGTCCATCGGCGGAGCCACGGCGGGCATCGACCTGAGCTCCAGCGCCGTCGCCGACCGGTTCGTGGCGACCGTCGTCCCGATCCTCAAGAAGTACAACTTCGACGGAATCGACATCGACATCGAGACCGGCCTGTCCGGCAGCGGCGACATCAACACGCTGTCCGCCTCCCAGGCCAACCTGGTGCGCATCATCGACGGCGTACTGGCCCGGATGCCCGGGGGCTTCGGCCTGACCATGGCCCCGGAGACCGCGTACGTCACCGGCGGAAGCATCACCTACGGCTCGATCTGGGGCGCCTACCTGCCGATCGTCAAGAAGTACGCCGACAACGGGCAGCTGTGGTGGCTGAACATGCAGTACTACAACGGCAGCATGTACGGCTGCTCCGGCGACTCCTACCAGGCCGGCACCCTCCAGGGCTTCACCGTGCAGACCACCTGCCTGAACAACGGCCTGACCATCCAGGGCACCACCATCCGGGTCCCCTACGACAAACAGGTGCCCGGCCTGCCGGCCCAACCCGGAGCGGGCGGCGGCTACCTGGACCCGAGCCTGGTCAGCCAGGCATGGAACGCCTTCGGCGGCTCCCTGAAGGGGCTTATGACGTGGTCGGTCAACTGGGACGGCTCGAAGGGCTGGACCTTCGGCGACAACGCCAAGTCCCTCCAGCGCCGCTGATCTGCCCCTGACCTCCCCCTGACCCCCGCGCCCCGGCGCGCCGACCCGGCCCCGGTCACCGACCGGAACCGGACCGGCTACGAGCCCGGGCGCGGGGCCTCGGCCCCGCAGCCCTGGCCGGTCATCGTGCGGCGTTCCGTCACGCCAGGCGGAGCACCAGCTTGCCGGTGTTCTCGCTGCGGAACAGCATCCCGAGGGTCTCCGGGAAGTCGTCCACGGTGCCCTCGACCACGTGCTCCTTGACCTTGATCCGGCCGTCGCCGATCCAGCCCGCCAGCTCGGCGGCCGCCTGCCCGTACCGGCGGGCGTAGTCGAAGACCACGAAGCCCTCCATCCGGGCCCGGCGGACCAGCAGCGACAGGTAGTTGGACGGGCCCTGCACGGCGCTCTCGTTGTTGTACTGGCTGATGGCGCCGCAGATCACCACCCGGGCGTGCATCGCCAGCCGGGTCAGGGCGGCGTCCAGGATCGGGCCGCCGACGTTGTCGAAGTAGACGTCGATGCCGTCCGGGGCGTGGGTGCGCAGTGCCTTGCGGACGTCCTCGGCGCGGTAGTCGATCGCCGCGTCGAAGCCGAGCTCATCGGTGAGCAGCGCGCACTTCTCCGGGCCGCCCGCGATCCCGACCACCCGGCAGCCCTTGACCTTGGCGATCTGGCCGACCAGGGTGCCGACGGCCCCGGCGGCGCCGGAGACCACCACCGTCTCGCCCTCCTTCAGCGCGCCGACGTCCAGCAGCCCGAAGTAGGCCGTCAGCCCGGGCATCCCGAGCGCCCCGAGGTATGTGGACAGCGGCGCGAGCGCGGGATCCACCTTGAGCGCCCCCTTGCCGTCGGACACCGCGTACTCCTGGACCCCGAAGGTGCCGACCACGTGGTCGCCGACCTGGAACTTCGGGTGGTTGGACGCGACGACCTCGACCACCGAGCCGGCCCGCATCACCTCGCCGAGGCCCACCGGCGGCAGGTACGAGGGCCGGTCGTCCAGCCACCCGCGCATGGCCGGGTCGAGCGAGATGTACCGGGTCCGCCCCAGGAACTCGCCCTCGCCCGGCACGCCCACGGCCTCCTCCCCATGCGCCCAGTCCTCCGCCCGGACCTCCCCGACCGGCCGGCGGGCAAGGCGGATCTGGCGGTTCACTTCGGTCATGGCATCTCCAAGAGGCGTACTGGGGCCGAGCAGGGGCAGGACCGAGTGTAAGCAAGCGCTTAGTCATCTGGCCAGAGCCCCGCCCGCGAAGACCCACGAAGACCTCGGCACCATGTCAGCGGGCGTCTCGGTCCGGTGTGCCGCACCAGCAGGCCGCCGGCCGTGGAGGGGGTGTGGCCGCTGCGGCCGGCCCAGGCTCTAGCCTGGCCTCGCACCTGCCGATTCCCGATCCACGACACGAAAGCCGAGACCGCCGTGAGCGTTCCCCTGCGCAGAGCAATAGCCGTACCGTTCCTCGCACTTGCCGCGGTGGGCTGCTCGGCGGGTGGCACCGGGACGACGGCCGCAGGCCCGTCCGTCGCGGTGTCCACCTCCGCCGCGGGCCCCAGCACGCCCGCCGTCGCCCCGACGCAGGCGCCACCGCAGACGGCCACACCGGCCGGCGCCGCCCCGGCGGCCGCGGCCGGGCCCGCCGGGGTGCTGGAGGCCTGGCTCGGCGATGTCTACCGCGGGGACGTCGATCAGGCGTGGGCGCTCACCCAACTGCCACCGAACGCCGGCGCCTCCCCGCAGCAGGACCCGAAGGCGGCGTTCACCCGGGTGGTGAAGTCCCTGCACGAGAACTTCGTCCAGGCCGTCCACACCCCGGACTTCAAGGTCACCCACCAGGCCCCCGGGGCGGCAGGCCAGAGCGTGATCACCGATGCGGACGTGACCGTGGACGGGCACACCCTGCGACAGGCGATCCTGAGCACCAAGCAGGGCTCCGGCCAGGTGCAGCCCGCCCTCACCTTCACCCTCGGCCAGGTCAAGGGCGACTGGCGACTGACGAACCTCGGCATGGACCTCGACGCGTCGGTCTCGGCCACCGGCGACACCAGCGTCACTGGCTAGTCGGCGGAAGACTGCCGGACGTTGGCGGCGATGGCCCGCTACTGCCCGGGTGTGTCGGGCAGCTGGGCAGCTGACCCCGGTCCGGCGGACCGCATTCCCAACCGGCAGAGGCCCGACTTACGGCCGCTCGCCGTCCTCCGACAGGACCGACTCCCGCGAGCGCGGCCCCTGGGCGAGGAGGTGGTCGGTGACGCGCTGGAGCACGGAGACCGCGGTCGCGTACTCCTCTTCGGTGATGTCACCGAGGATGTCCGCGCGCACCCGGTCCATGTGTTCCTTCGCCGTCGCCAGTCCCTCACGGCCCTGTTCCGTGAGGGTCAGCCGGCCGTCCGCGCCGATGGCGAGCCAGCCCCGGTGGACGAGGGCGTCGGCGGCGTGGACGATCGCCTCGGCGTCCATGCCGTAGGGCACGGCCACGGCACGGATCTCCTCCCTGGTGAGGCCGTGCTCGGCGCGGACGATGTTGTTGAGCGCCCACCACTGGGGCTGGGTGGTGTCGATGTGTGCCAGGGCGGCCTGCGAGTGCCGCAGGATCGCCTCGGTGGCGCGCCAGGCGACCAGGGCGATGGGCCGCTGGTCGCGCGTGGTGGTGTCGTTCTGAGCAGTGCTCTTGGTCGTCATGATCGCGAGGCTAGGACCTCAAGTGGGATTGAGGTCAAGGCTGGTTCCCATGGCTGCGTCCGTCAGCGCTCAGCCTCCCCAGCCGGCGCCCGAGGCGGGCGATCCGCGGTGCCGTACCGGCGGCTCGGCCGCTCAGGCCTGCCCGGGTGTCCAGCCGAGGGCGGGTCCGAGCCGGGTGGCGAGGTCGGTGAGGATCTGCACGTAGTCCTCGTGCTCGAAGGTGAACGGCAGAGCGAACGCGACTTCGTCCACTTCGCGGTACCCGGCGTGGGCGTGCAGCCGCTCGGCGAGCTCGTCGGACGGGCCGACCAGGTCGGGCGCGAAGAGCAGCCGGTTCGGCCCCTGCGGGGTGAGGGTGCGCGGCGTGCGGGCGAGGGCGTAGGCCTCGTACTTGGCGCGCTGTTCGGGGGTGGCGCCGTCGGTGGGGATGACCACCAGCCCCTGGGAGACCCGGGCCCGCTCGCCGTCGGGGTGCAGGGAGCGGAAGGCGCGGATCTGCTCGGCCTGGATCGCGGCGAAGTCCGGGGCGACATCGGTCCATTCGGGCTTGACCACGCTGCTGGTGAGCAGGTTGAGTCCGTGCTCGCCCGCCCACCGCGCCGAGCGGAGGCCGGCCGCGCCGTACCAGAGCCGGTCGGCCAGGCCGGGGGAGTGCGGCTGGACCCGGCGCGAGTACACCTCGATGCCCTCGGTCCCCTCGAAGTCCGAGGCGTCCGCGCCGCGGACCAGCGCGAGCAGCCGTTCGGCCCGGCGGTGGCTGAAGTCCTCGTCGGCGCCGGTGTCGGGGTAGAGCGCGCCGCGCAGCCGCTCGTAGTGGACGGGCGGGCCGACGCTGAAGCCGGGGTTGAGCCGGCCGCCGGAGAGCACGTCGACGGTGGCGAGGTCCTCGGCGAGCCGGAGCGGGTTCTCCCAGCCGAGCGGGGTGACGGCGGTGCCGAGCTGGATGCGGCGGGTGCGCTGGGTGGCGGCGGCGAGGACGGCGACGGGGGAGGAGATCCCGTACTGGAGGTGGCGGTGGCGCAGCCAGGCGCTGTCGAAGCCGAGTTGCTCGCCGAGGACGATCAGTTCCAGGGTGGATTCGTGGCCGGGGCGCGGGTCCGCCTCGTCGAAGAGCCCGATGGTCAGGAAGCCGAGTTTCCGCAGCGGTCGGGAGGAGGGCGGCATGGTGGCGGCTCCGCGGGGGATCGGGCGGCCAGGAAGGGGCCGGTCGAGTGATGCCCCTCGAACGTACGCAGACGGCGCCGGGTGCCACAAGATCGGCGCGCGCTCCGGACACCCGACCGCACCGGGCGGCAACGCCGCGCAACACCGGGCCGCCGGACACCCGGCCGCCTGACGCCGGGCCGCCGGCCGGCGCGCGCGGCGGGCCCCCGCCGGGTTCAGCGGGGGCCCGCCGTCAACGTCCGGGGCTCAGCAACTGCGCAGCTCCGGGCTCTGGTTGCGGATCTGGTTGTGCAGCGAGGTGAACTCCCGGAACGCCTCGCTGTCCTCGGCTCCGGGCCGGAAGGCACCGACCCGGTGGCAGTTGACGAAGGCGAGCTTGACGCCGAAGTGCTCCTCCAGGCTGCCCCGGATGGCGTTGCTGGCCAGCGCGCGCAGCAGCTGGGCCCGCTGCTCGTCGCTGGGGGTGGTGTTGTCGGTGGTGAACTCGGCATCCGTAGCGGCCAGTTCGGTGCTCAGTCCGGCGACGACCTGGTAGGCGTACGGGAGCGAGTTGCGGACGGTGTCGAGGAAGTCGGCCTGGTCCACGCGGCCGTTGCGGGCCTGGTCGAGGAGGGCGGGGGAGACGTCGAGCGACATGGATGTCCTCTTTCGCGGAGCGCGCGGGCGCGCTGGGGGTGGTTACCGAAGATGAAAACCATTTGCGGAAAAGGACTCTGCTGGACACCCGACGCCCTGTCAAGTACCGCCCCCCGAAGGGCCGACGGGCGGCGTTGTCGGCAGCCGTGGTGCCTTGATGACGAACACCGCGATGACCGCCGCGAGCGCCGCGAACACCAGGCCCAGCTGGAAGGCGCTGGAGATGCCGTGCACCAGCACCTCCGAGGAGTACGGCGCCGGCAGCTTGCCGGTCGCCTTGAACTGGGCGGCCTGCTGCGGGGTGGCCTGCTGGAGGAACTTCCCCACCTGCTGCCGGGCTTCGTTGCGGCTCGCCGTGCCGTACACCGTGACGAGGATCGACAGGCCCAGCGACCCGCCGACCTGCTGGGTGGTGTTGAGCATGCCGGTGGCCGCGCCGGTCTCGTGCGGGGCGACCCGGGAGACGGCGGTGAGCATCACCGGAACGAAGATCGAGCCCATCCCGAAGCCGAACAGCAGGGTCGGCCCGAGGATGCCGCCGACGTACGTGCTGGTGATGTCGATCCGGGCCGCCCAGGCGACCCCGGCCAGCACCAGGACCGACCCGGTGACCAGGAACGGCTTCGGGCCCCACCGCACCTGGTTGCGGGCGGCGAACTGGGCGGCGGCGATGATGGCCACGCTGATCGGCAGGAACGCGAAGCCGGCCCGTAGGGGGCTGAACCCGAGGATCTCCTGCACGAACAGGGTGATGAAGAAGAAGATGCTGAACATCGCCGCGGCCACGCAGAGCATCAACCCGTACGCGCCCGAGCGGTTGCGCTCGCGCAGCAGGTGGAGGGGTGTGATCGGTTGCCTGGCGTGCCGCTCGTTCAGCACGAAGGCGGCCAGCAGCACCAGCGCGAGGCTGAACGCGGTCAGCGTGACGGCGTCCGTCCAGCCGTGGTCGGAGGCGCGGATGAAGCCGTACACCAGCGAGACCATGCCCGCGGTGGAGGTGAACGCGCCGGTCAGGTCGAAGTGCCCGGGGTGGCGATCGGACTCGTTGATGTAGAGCGGCGCCAGCAGGGCGATCGCGATGCCGATCGGCACGTTGACGAAGAACACCCAGCGCCAGGACAGCCAGGAGGTGAGCATGCCGCCGAGCAGCAGCCCGATCGCCCCGCCCGCTCCGGCGACGGCGGAGAACACGCCGAAGGCCCGGTTGCGCTCCGGGCCCTCCTTGAAGTTGGTGGCGATCAGCGCGAGCGCCGTCGGCGAGGCGATCGCGCCACCGAGGCCTTGCAGAGCCCGGGCGGCCAGCAGCCAGGCGGAGGACTGCGCGACCCCGCCGAGCAGTGAGGCGAGGCTGAAGACCAGCACCCCGACGATGAACACCCGCCGTCGGCCGAGGATGTCGCCCGTCCGGCCGCCGAGCAGCAGCAGCCCGCCGAAGGTGAGGGTGTACGCGTTGATGACCCACGACAGGTCGGTGGTGTTGAACTTCAGCGCCTGCTGGATGTGCGGCAGCGCGATGTTCACGATCGTGATGTCGAGGACGACCATGAGCTGGGTGGCCGCGATGACGGTGAGTGCTATCCCTGGGTGCTGGCCCCGACGTGCGGTCGCGGGCGGAGCCGTGGCCAGGGCACGCGAGGTGGCCATGGCAGGTTCCCCAATGGCTCGGGAGCGAACGATGGGAGGGGGACGGATCCGTTCACCTCCCACGACAGTAATCCGGGCAGATAGGGAACACAACCGTTCATTACGGGCGAACGGTGAATTTCCGGGCAGGCCGTCGACCGGAGGCGTGGAAGCAGCCCCCGCAAGCCGCCTGCGGTCGGCCGCGCCGGCCCCGCAGCCGTCTCAGCCGCACCGCCGGGCTCAGCCGGCCCGGCGGGCGGCGACCCGGCGCACCCAGTAGGCGGCGGCACCGAGCGCGAGCACCACCGCTCCCCCCAGCACCGAGGCCCCGGGCAGGGCGAAGGCCAGCACGACGCAGCCCGCCGCGCCGAGGACGGGCACGCCCCTCGGCGGACGCCCCTCCCCGGAAGTGAGCGTCCAGGCGGAGACGTTGGCGACGGCGTAGTAGGCGAGCACCCCGAACGAGGAGAAGCCGATCGCGCCCCGGACGTCGCCGACGGCCGCGACCACGGCGACCACCGCGCCGACGGCCAGCTCGGCCCGGTGCGGCACGCCGAAGCGGGGGTGCACGGCGGCGAGGCGGTGCGGCAGGTGCCGGTCGCGCGCCAGCGCCAGGGTGGTGCGGGAGACGCCGAGGATCAGCGCAAGCAGCGAGCCGAGCGCGGCCACGGCCGCACCGGCCCGGACGACGGGGGCGAGGCCCGGTGACCCGGCGGCCCGGACGGCGTCGGCCAGCGGCGCCCCGGCGTGGGCCAGCCGCCCGGGGCCGAGCACCGCCAGCACGGCCAGTGCGACGGCGGCGTAGACGACCAGCGTGATGCCGAGCGCCAGCGGGATCGCCCGTGGGATCGTGCGCTCTGGATCGCGGACCTCCTCGCCGAGGGTGGCGATCCGGGCGTACCCGGCGAAGGCGAAGAACAGCAGCCCCGCGGCCTGGAGCACCCCGTGGAAGCCCGTGTCCGCGCCGACCGCCCAGCGGCCGGTGTCGGCGTCGCCCCCGGTCAGGCAGCCGACGACGACTGCGGCGAGCACGGCCAGCACGACGGCGACGATCGCCCGCGTCAGCCAGGCGGCCTTCCGTACGCCGACGTAGTTGACCCCGGTCAGCGCGACGACGGCCGCGACCGCGACGGCGTGCGCCTGCCCGGGCCACACGTACGAGCCGACGGTGAGCGCCATCGCGGCGCAGGAGGCGGTCTTGCCGACCACGAAGCCCCACCCGGCGAGGTACCCCCAGAACTCACCGAGCCGCTCGCGGCCGTAGACGTAGGTGCCGCCGGACTGCGGGTAGCGGGCAGCCAGCCGGGCGGAGGACGTCGCGTTGCAGTACGCCACCACACCGGCCAGCGCCAGGCCGACGAGCAGTCCCGAGCCGGCGGCCCCGGCGGCGGGCGCGAGCGCGGCGAAGACGCCCGCGCCGATCATCGACCCGAGCCCTATCACCACCGCGTCGAACACGCCCAGGTGCCGCCGCAGCTCCGGCGGCCCGCTCGTCGGCGCCGACGTGCTCATGGTTCCGTGCCCTCCGGTGGGTTCCGATGTCGGCGCACCCTACTGGACGGAGAAGGCCGCGGGCCGAACCGGAGCGGCTCACCGGTGCCTCCACGCCTCCCCGCGGCTCACCGACTGCGGCCCGCCCGACGGAAATCCTGTGGAGGCCGGGCGGCGGGAGCTGGAGGATGCCCGGATGAACGACATCCTGCGCGCCGCCGGCGAGCTCCTCGGCACCCGGCTGTCCGAACCCGCCGACCTGGGCGGCAGCTCGCGCACCACGGTGCTGCGCTGCCGTACGGCCGAGGGGCGGAGCGTCATCGTCAAGGCCTACACGGGCGGGCCGGACGCCCTGCGAGGCTTCACCGCGGAGGCGGCCGGGCTCACGCTCGGCGTGGCCGGTCCCTCGCTCCTCGGGGTGGACCCCGACGTACCGCTGCTGGTCCTGGCGGACCTCGGGGACGCGCCCACCCTCGCGGACATCCTGCTGGGGAACGACCCGAAGGCCGCCGAGGAGGGGCTGCTGGCCTGGGCCCGCGGGCTCGGCGCACTGGCGGCCCGGTCGGTGGACCGGCACGAGGAACTCACCCGGCTGTGGGCGCGGTACGACAAGGGACTGCCGACCTGGGCGGAGGACCCGTGGATCGCGCGCAGCGCCGCCGAGTTCCCCCGGGTACTCGAAGCGGCCGGCCTCGCCGCTCCGGTCGGGCTGGGTGAGGAACTCGCGCGGATCGGAACCGCGGGTGGTGAGGAGTATCCGGCGTTCACCCCGGGGGACACCTGCCCGGACAACAACCTGATCACTCCCGAGGGCCTGCGGCTGCTGGACTTCGAGACGGCCTGCTTCCAGTCGGTGTTCATGACCGCGGCGTACTGCCGGATGCCGTTCTCCAGCTGCTGGTGCGTGTTCGCCCTCCCCGACGGCCTCGCCCGCCAAATCGAGGCGGCGTACCGGGCCGAGGTCGTACCGATCTACCCGGCGCTCGCCGAGGACGCCGTGTGGGAGGCCGGAATGCGGGGGACCGTCGCCGTGTGGACGGTCAACGCGACCGTGCGACTGCTGCCCCGCACGGCCGAGGACGGTCCGATGCACCGCAGCCGGCGCCCGGTGCCGACCAGGCGGCAGGTGCTCAGGCACCGCTGGGAGACGGCCGCGGTGATGGACGGGTTCCCGGTGTTCGCGGAGACGATGCGGCTGCTGCTGCGGCAGATCGCCGACGGGTGGTGGGTGGACCCGCTGCCGGGCTACCCCTGCTTCCGGCGGGACGGGGCCGTCCGCCGGCCGGAGTGATCAGGACCCCGCCGAAACGGTGCGGAAACGGTGCCAGTACCGGCACGCGCGGTGGCTGGCCGACGGCGCGACGGTGGAGGCAAGCACCCGCGGGCCGCTCACCGCGCCCACCCCGAGACGCCGCCCCGACGGCACGCGCGTCCGCCGACCGGTCCGCACCGCCAGGCCGTAGGCTCGCGGCCGTGACCGCCCCGACCACCCCGACGGCTCGGAGGAGCCCCAGCGTTCCGAAGTCACCGAACGATCCGGCAGGCCCGCAGGAACCCTCGACCAACTGACGGACCTGCTCCGTTGAACGGTACCAATCCGCGGTGCGTCCGGCTCCGAGGGACCGTAGAGAGTAGGCAGGGCCGTTCCGCCTGCCCGTTGCCCCGCCCCGCCCGCACCCGAGAACCCCGACCGCATCCGTCCCGAGGGCCCGCCGATGACCGTCTCGATCGCCCTGTTCACCCAGGACCTGCGCCTGCACGACAACCCGGTGCTGCACGCCGCACGCGGCGCGGCCGACCAGGTGGTCCCGCTGTTCGTCCTCGACCCCGGCGTGGAGACGGCGGGCTTCGCCGCCCCCAACCGGCAGGCCTTCCTGGGCGACTGCCTCGCCGACCTGGACGCCTCGCTGCGCCGCGCCGGCTCCCGCCTGGTCGTGCGCCGCGGGGGAACCGCCGAGCAGACGGCCCGGGTGGCCGCCGAGACCGGCGCCGCGACCGTGCACGTCGCCGCCGGGGTCAGCGCCTTCGCCCGTCGGCGCGAGGCAGCATTGCTCGCACTGTTCGGCCACCGGCTGCACGTCCACGACGCCTCGGTGACCGTGGTCCCGCCGGGCCGGATCGCCCCGGTCGGCCGCGACCACTACGCGGTCTTCACCCCCTACCACCGCGCGTGGCAGCAGTCTCCCCGCCGTACGGTGCTGGCCGCGCCCCGGGTGATCCACACGCCGGACGGCGTCGGCACCGAGAACCTGGTCGTCGGCGGCCCGTTCTCCCCGGGCCTTCCGCGCGGTGGCGAGACGGCGGCCCGGGCGCGCTGGCGGCGCTGGGACGTCGACGCGTACGAGGACGTGCACGACGACCTCGCGGCGGACTCGACCTCCCGGCTCTCCCCGTACCTGCACTTCGGCTGCCTGTCACCCACGGAGCTGACCACCCGCGCCCTCCAGCGCGGCGGCGACGGGGCCCAGGCGTTCGTCCGGCAGCTCGCCTGGCGCGACTTCCACCACCAGGTCCTCGCCGCCCGCCCCGACGCCGCGCACCGCGACTACCGCAGCAGGGCCGACCACTGGCACCACGACGAGGACGAGGCCGAAGCCTGGCGGCAGGGCCGCACCGGCTACCCGATCATCGACGCCGGGATGCGCCAGCTCGCCCACGAGGGCTGGATGCACAACCGCGCCCGCCTCCTCACCGCGAGCTTCCTCGCCAAGACGCTGTACCTGGACTGGCGGATCGGCGCGGCCCACTTCCTGGCCCTGCTGGTCGACGGCGACATCGCGAACAACCAGCTCAACTGGCAGTGGGTCGCGGGCACCGGCACCGACACCCGGCCCAACCGGGTCCTCAACCCACTGCGCCAGGCCGACCGCTACGACCCCGAAGGCGACTACGTCCGCCGCTGGCTCCCCGAGCTCGCCCACCTCCCCGGCCGCGCCGTGCACCGTCCGTGGCCACTCGCCCCCGACTACCCGGACCCGATCATCGCCCCGGACGCCCTCGGCGTCCGGCTGCGCCGGGCACGGGCCCTGGACTGAGCGGACGTTTGGCCGGAGACGACGCCGCGCAGCAGCGCGCGGTGCTGCGTGCCCAGGCCGGGAGGATCGATCGCCTCAGCCGGGAGTCGGTGACCGAACCGGCCGACCGCGACGACGTCCACCGCCGCTACCCGACGGTCCGCACCGTCCAGGCCGGCGTCGTCGGTGAGGCTGACGGCGACTGAGGCCGTCACCCGCTCAGGTGCACCAGAGAAGGAAACGCGTGCAGCCCGGTATGGCGGTCGGGTGCGGGGTGGCGGAGGTCGGCGGGACGGGGTCGGTGTTCGGCCCGGTGGTGCTCGGGATGGGTTTCGCGGGCCGTTCCCCCGCAGGACGGGAGGCGGAGGCCGAGGGCGGCGCCGCGGCCGAGGTGGTGCTGCCGGACGGCTTCGGCCGGGTGGAGGTGACCGACGGCTGCGGGCGGCCCGTGGCCGCGGTGCTGGCCGGTGCCGGTGAGGCGGGCGCGCCGGGGACGGCCGCGGCGTTCGGCGAGGGCGACGCGGTGCCCGCGGAGGCGGGGGCCACCGAACCGTCCGAGTTGCCGCCGGCCAGCAGGACGCTGGCCAGCCCGCAGACCACCACACCGGCCGCCGACGCGACCAGGACCGGGCGCCGGAGCCGGCCACGCCGCCGCCGGGCCGACCGTCCCGCCGAGCGGCGCGGCGGCGTGGACGCGGCGGCCGGGACCTCGTCCGGCCGTGCGAGCCGATGGCGCGCCGCCTCCCCGGTAGCGGGTTCCGCGGCCCGGCCGCAGCCGGGGCAGGACAGCGCGCCGTTGAGGTGGCGCCGGCAGGGCGTGCAGTAACTCATGGGATCTTTTCCGTAGGTGCGGCACGGCCGGGATCCGGACGGTGACTGCCACTCCGCCCGCGGGCCGGGCCGGTTGGGTGCGAGCGTACGCAGACCGGACCGATTCGCGACACCCGGCCGATGCGAGACTTCTGCGCGGGTCAGGTGTCGTTCGTGTGCCCGGCGCGGGCCCGGGCCAGGCGCGGACGGTCGGACCGTGTTCCGCGCCGCGCCCGGCCGGCGGCCCTGACTCAGCCGAAGGTGAACCAGTTGAGGTTGACGAAGTCGGCGCCCTGCCCGCTGGCGAAGGTGAGGTACACGGTGTGGGTGCCGGTGGTCCGGGCGATGTCGGCGGGCACCGTGCGCCAGCTCTGCCAGCCGCCGGTGTTGGCGACGGCGAAGCTGCCGACCGGGGCGGCCGTCGGGCTGTCCAGCCGTACCTGGACCAGCCCGCTGATCCCGGCCGCGGCGCCGGAGGCGACCCGGGCCTGGAACCGGGTCGCGCCGGAGCCGCCGAAGTCGACGCCGGCGTAGGCGAGCCAGTCGCCGTTGGCGATCCAGCCGATGTCCTGGCCGCCGCCGGTGTCGCCGCAGGCCTCCAGCGCGGTGCCGGACTGCGAGGTGTAGGACTCGGCCTGGATGGTGCCGAACGCGCTGGTCCCGCCGCCGGGTTGCGGCGACGGCCCGGGGTCGACCGGGCCCTGGGCGCCGCCGACGGTGACGGTGAGCAGGGTCGGGTTCGCCGACTGGACCTTGCCCTCGAAGTCCACCCCGGCCGGATGGACGTCGTCGTACGGGAACGCGTAGCCGAGGTGGTCGGGGTTGGTCGCGTGCAGGATGCGGGCGTAGTGGTTGGTGCGTGCGGCGGTGTAGAAGGCGGCGGGGTTCTCGCCGTCCGGTTGGCGCGGATCGTCCAGCAGGGTGGTGCGGTTGAGGGCGGCGGCGAGTCGCGCGCTCAGGTTGCCCATCAGGTCGTTGCCGGTGGTGAACGGCGCCGAGCTGCAGTTGAACACGGCGGCGGTGGAGGGCTTGGCGAAGCCGCCGACGCCCGGGAAGGTGAGCACGCCGTTGCCGACCCGGCCGGTGACGGTGCCCCAGCCGGCCTGGGTGTCGATCACCAGGTCGGTGCTCTGGTACTTCTGCCACACGGCGGAGACGTAGCCGTCGAGATAGCCGTTGAACAGCGATGGGTTGGCGGTGATCGCCGTGTTGGGGCTGAGGATGCGCAGCGTCCGGCCGGTGGAGTCCGGGACGATCAGCCGGGCCCAGTCGCCGCCGTCGGCGGCGGCCTGCTTGCGCAGCGCGTTCGCGGCGGATTCCAGGCCGCCGGCGGGCAGGCCGCTGACGCTCTGCCGCCGGTTGTCGGCGGTCAGGTCGAAGGCGATCGGGACTGCGGCGAAGTCGACGTAGCTGATGTTGGCGTACAGCTGGTCCGGACCGTAGGTGAATTCGCAGAAGCCGTACGGCGTGGCGATGTTGGGGTCGGTCGGGTTGCTCACCGAGGGAAGGGCGATGCCCGGCCCGGGGTTGATCAAGAAGACCAGCTCGCGGCCGACGGAGAAGTAGATCCGTCCGCTGGAGAGGTACGGCAGTCGGATCCGCCGTGGGGTGGCGCCGGCCGCGCCGAGGGCGATGGCGCAGTCGGCGCCGAGCGGCGCGCCCGGGGCGGTGGGGGAGGGCGGGTGGTAGAGCGTGCTGCCGTCGGAGCGCAGGAAGGCCCAGCTGTTGCCCTGGGCCGGGTCGAGGCCGAGGACGTAGGCGTAGACGGGCTGGGCGGACAGGGTGTTGACGAGGTCGACGTCGAGCCGCTGCGGGGTGGTGCTGCCGTCGGCGGTCTGCGACAGGGCGAACAGTGCGGGAGCGGTCAAGGCCGCGACGGAGGCACCGAGCATGGTCCGGCGAGTGATCACGGGAGGCTCCGGGGGCGGTGGGGAGGGCGGGCGGCACGGACTGCGCCGTCTGGCTGTCACCCTTCCGCCCAGCGGTGGACACGTCAATATCTGTCACCGTAAATGGTCCTTAAGCCCGAGCGCGTTGATTTCTTGAAGGCTCGGTCGGTCTCCGCCCGCCGGTCCAGCGGATCATCTCGAGGGCCTCAGGCCAGGAAGCCCCGCAGCAGCGCGGCCGTTGCGGCGAGGTGCTCCTCGGTGGCGCGTCGGGCGGCGTCACCGTCGCCCGCGAGGATCGCCCGGACCATCGCCCGGTGCTGCTCGGCGGCGTGCTCGATGTTCCGCTCCAGCATGGGGATGGCGTTGAGCAGGTCGTTGAGGCGCATCCTGGCCTCGGCGATGGCCGCGGCCAGGGTGGGGGAGCCGGTGAGCTCGCCGATGGCGAGATGGAAGCGCGAGTCCAGTTGGCGGTACTGCTCGGGCGGGGCTCCCTCCAGGTCGGTCAACCGGCTCTCCAGATGGGCTCGTTGCTCGGGGGAGAGGGGGTGGCGGGCGGCCGCCTCGGCGGCGCCGACCTCCAGCACCTGGCGGTAGGTCAGCGCGTCCTCCAGCGCGCCGCCGAGGTCGCGGGCCGCGCGGCGCAGGTCGGCGACGTCCGGTGCCGGCATCCGGTAGGTGACGAAGGTGCCGCCGTACCGGCCGCGACGGGGCTCGACGCAGCCGGCCTGCTGCAGCGTGCGGAGCGCCTCGCGCAGGGTCTCCCGGCTGACGCCGAGCCGGGCGGCGAGGTCCCGCTCGGCGGGCAGCCGGTCGCCGAGGCCGAAGACGCCGAGCTTGATCGCCTGGAGCAGCCTCTCGACCGTCTCCTCGAAGGCGTTGCCGGTCCGGACCGGGCGGAAGATCGCCCCGGCCCGCCAGTCGGGCCGGGTCTGCTCACGTGTTTCGTCCACGTCCACGCCGGAATCGTACCTACGAACGGGTTTCCCGGATTCGTTCCCCGTCACTCTTGACGCGCCCCCGACCCAGCCGGAACGATGCTGCTCACCCACCCAATGGACTGATTCCAGACCATTGAAGAGCCGTCCGACCGTCGAACCCGTCGGGGCGCGCCCGCCACGCCGTCGTGGCCGCGTGCTCCCCGGCACACCCTCAACCCCCAGGGGTGCCCATGACCGACGCACGCTCACCCGACCACCCTGCCCCCGAACGGTTGCCGGAGCACACCGCCCCCGTTTCCGCCGACGAACAACGACTCCGCGAGCTGGGCTACACCCAGGAACTGGCCCGCTCGATGTCCGGCTTCTCCAACTTCGCCGTCTCCTTCTCCATCGTCTCGATCCTCTCCGGCTGCCTCACCCTGTACGGGACGGGGATGAAGACCGGGGGCCCGGCCCTGATCATCTGGGGCTGGCCGGTGGTCGGCCTGCTGACGCTCTGCGTCGGGCTCGCGATGGCCGAGATCTGTTCCAGCTACCCGACGGCCGGCGGGCTCTACTACTGGTCCGCGAAACTGACCCGCAGCCGAGGCCCGGCCTGGAGCTGGTTCACCGGCTGGTTCAACTTCCTCGGCCAGGTCGCGGTGACCGCCAGCGTCGACTACGGCGCCGCCTTCTTCACCAACGCGTTCCTCACCCTGCGCTTCGGCGTCGAGGCCAGCCCCGCGCACACCATGGAGATCTTCGCCGTCATCCTGCTGGCGCACGGCCTGCTCAACACCTTGGGCGTGCGCCTGGTCGCGGTCCTCAACAGCGTGTCCGTGTGGTGGCACCTGGCGGGCGTCGCGGTCATCGTCGGCGCCCTCACCATCCTCCCCGACCGGCACGCCTCCGTCTCCTTCGTGCTCACCGAGTTCGTCAACCAGACCGGCTTCCACAGCCAGTTCTACGTCGCCATGCTCGGCCTGCTGATGGCCCAGTACACGCTCACCGGCTACGACGCCTCCGCGCACATGACCGAGGAGACCCGCGACGCCGCCCGCTCCGGACCCCGCGGCATCGTCAACGCCATCACCGTCTCCCTGGTGGCGGGCTGGATCCTGCTGCTCGGCATCACCTTTGCGATCCGCGACTACGACGGCGCGCTCGCCAGCGACACCGCCGTCCCGCCCGCACAGATCTTCATCGACGCGATCGGCGCGGGTGGCGCCCAACTGCTGCTGCTCATCGTCATCGGGGCCCAGTTCTTCTGCGGCATGGCCTCCGTCACCGCCAACTCCCGCATGATCTACGCCTTTTCCCGGGACGGCGCGCTACCCGGCTCCCGCCTGTGGCACCGCATCGACCCGCGCACCCAGACCCCGACCAACGCGGTCTGGCTGGCGACCGGCGGCGCGCTGCTGCTCGGGCTGCCCGCGCTCTGGAACACCACCGCCTACACCGCCGTGACCTCGATCTCCGTCATCGGCCTCTACATCTCCTACGTCATCCCGGTGTACCTGCGGCTGCGCCAGGGCGAGGACTTCCCGCGCGGCCCCTGGCACCTGGGCCGGTGGAGCCGGCCGATCGGCGTCGTCGCGGTCGCCTGGACGGCCGTGATCACCGTCCTGTTCATGCTCCCCACCGCGAGCCCGATCAACGCCGAGAGCTTCAACTACACCCCCGTCGCCGTGGCCGCCGTGGTCGGCTTCGCCGGCCTGTGGTGGCTGCTCTCCGCCCGGCACTGGTTCACCGGGCCCCACGTCCACGGCACGCCGCCCGAGCCCGACGCACGGGACACCCGACCGGAGGTCCGATGACCACCCCCCGACTCACCCTCGACGAGCTGCGCGCCCGCGTCGCCGACGGGACCGTCGACACCGTCGTGCTCGCCATGACCGACATGCAGGGGCGCCTCCAGGGCAAACGCGTCGCCGCCGAGTACTTCCTCGACGACGTCGTGCCCGGCGCCGCGGAGGGCTGCGGCTACCTGCTGGCCGTCGACATCGACATGAACACCGTCGACGGGTACGAGATCTCCTCCTGGGAGAACGGCTACGGCGACCTGGTGCTGCGCCCCGACCTCGCCACCCTGCGGTCCATCCCCTGGCACCCCGCCACCGTCATGGTCCAGTGCGACGTCACCCACCACGACGGCAGCCCGGTCACCGTCTCCCCGCGCCAGATCCTGCAACGACAGCTGGACCGGCTGGCCGGCCACGGCTGGCAGGCCCACGCCGCCACCGAGCTGGAGTTCATCGTCTTCCGGGACAGCTACGAACAGGCCTGGGACAAGGACTACACCCGGCTCACCCCGGCCAACCAGTACAACGTGGACTACTCCATCCTCGGCACCGGCCGGATCGAGCCCCTCCTGCGCCGGCTCCGCAACGACATGGCCGGCGCCGGCCTGACCGTCGAGTCCGCCAAGGGCGAATGCAACCTCGGCCAGCACGAGATCGCCTTCAAGTACGCCGACGCCCTCACCACCTGCGACAACCACACCGTCTACAAGACCGGCGCCAAGGAGATCGCCGCCCAGGAGGGCTGCAGCCTCACGTTCATGGCGAAGTACGACGAACGCGAGGGCAACTCCTGCCACATCCACCTGAGCCTGCGCGACGACCAGGGCGCCCCGGTGTTCCCAGGCGACCGTCCGCACGGCTTCTCCCGCACCATGGAGCACTTCCTCGCCGGACAGCTCGCCTGCCTGGCCGACTTCGCCCTGCTGCTCGCACCCACCGTCAACTCCTACAAGCGCTACGTACCCGGCAGCTTCGCACCCACCGCCATAGCCTGGGGCCGCGACAACCGCACCTGCGCCCTGCGCGTGGTCGGCCACGGCCCGTCGCTGCGCTTCGAGAACCGCGTCCCCGGCGGCGACGTCAACCCGTACCTCGCGGTCGCCGCCCTGATCGCGGCCGGACTGCACGGGGTCGAGCAACAGCTCGAACTCGAACCGGAGTTCATCGGCAACGCCTACGGCTCCGCCGCGCCCCGGGTACCCGCCACCCTGCGCGACGCGGTCGACGCCTTCGAACGCAGTCCCATCGCCACCGAAGCCTTCGGCAAGGACGTCGTCCGGCACTACACCCACGCCGGACGCACCGAACTCGCCTCCTACCAGCGGGCGGTGACCGACTGGGAGCGGCGCCGCGGATTCGAGCGGCTGTGAGCCGCGACGACCGCCGACGACCCCTGATCGGCATCACCAGCTACCAGGACGACGCCGCCTGGTCCGTCTGGAACCAGCGCGCCGCCCTCGTGCCCCAGACGTACGTCGACGCCGTCGCGCGCGCCGGCGGCACCCCGGTGCTGCTGCCACCGCAACCCGGCGGGGTCGAGCACCTGCTCGACGCCCTGGACGGGCTCGTCCTCGCCGGCGGGCCGGACATCGACCCGGCCCGGTACGCGGCGACCGCCGATCCGCACACCGGCCCGCCCCACCAGGCCCGCGACGACTGGGAGAGCCGGCTGCTCCGAGCCGCCCTGGCCCGGGACCTGCCGCTGCTCGGCGTCTGCCGCGGCATGCAGCTGCTCAACGTCGAACTCGGCGGCACCCTCCGCCAGCACCTGCCCGACGGCAGCCACCAGATCGTCCCCGCCGGCTTCGTCCGGCACCGCGTAGGCCTGGTGGACGGCAGCCGGCTCGCCGCCGTCCTCGGGCCGAGCGCCGAGGTCTCCTGCTACCACCACCAGGCCGTCGACCGGCTCGGCACCGGTCTGCGGGCCACCGCCTGGGCCACCGACGGCACCGTCGAAGCGCTCGAACTGGCCGGCCACCGCTTCGCGGCGGGCGTCCAGTGGCACCCCGAGACCGACCCCGACGACCTCCGCCTCTTCCACGCCCTGCTCACCGCCAGTCAGCCCACCTCCGCCCACAGGGAGACAGCTCCATGACCGAACCGGACCTCTTCGAGGTCGTCAACCCCGCCTCCGAGGAGGTGATCACCACCCTCGAACTGGCCGGCCTCGCCGAAACCGACGCCGCCGTCGCCCGCGCCCGCGCCGCCTTCGACACCTGGCGCCGGGTGGCTCCCGCCGACCGGGCCCGGCTGCTGCGCTCCTTCGCCGCCGCCGTCGACGCCGACCGCGAACACCTCGCCGCACTGGAGGTCGCCAACGCCGGCCACACCATCGGCAACGCGCGCTGGGAGGCGGGCAACGCGCGGGACGTCATCGAGTACTACGCCGCCGCACCCGAGCGGCTGTTCGGCCGACAGATCCCCGTCGCCGGCGGCATCGACGTCACCTTCCAGGAACCGATCGGCGTGGTCGGGGTCATCGTGCCGTGGAACTTCCCGATGCCGATCGCCGCCTGGGCCCTGGCCCCGGCCCTGGCCGCCGGCAACACGGTCATCCTCAAACCGGCCGAACTCACTCCCCTCACCGCCCTGCGCCTCGGCGAACTCGCCCTGGAAGCCGGGATCCCGGAGGGCGTGCTGCAGGTCCTGCCCGGTCGCGGTCCGGTCGTCGGACAGCGTTTCGTCACCCACCCCGACGTGCGCAAGGTCGTGTTCACCGGCTCCACCCGGGTCGGCAAGGAGATCATGGCGGGCTGCGCCGCCCAGGTGAAACCCGTCACCCTCGAACTCGGCGGCAAGAGCGCCAACATCGTCTTCGCCGACGCCGACCTCGCCAAGGCCGCCGCGACGGCGCCCTACGCGGTCTTCGACAACGCCGGCCAGGACTGCTGCGCCCGCTCCCGGATCCTGGTGGAGGCCTCCGTCCTCGAGGACTTCCTGGCGCTCCTGGAGCCGGCCGTCCGCGGGGTGCGGGTCGGTGACCCGACCGACGAGAAGACCGAGATGGGCCCGCTGATCTCCGCCGCCCACCGGGCACGGGTCGCCTCCTACGTCCCGGAAGGGTCGCCCGTCGCCTTCCGCGGCAGCGCCCCCGAGGGGCCGGGCTTCTGGTTCCCGCCGACGGTGCTCGCGCCCGTGCGGCACGACGACCGCGCCTTCACCGAGGAGATCTTCGGCCCGGTCGTCGCGGTGGTGCCGTTCCGCGACGAACAGGACGCCCTGCGCATCGCCAACGCCACCGAGTACGGGCTGTCCGGCTCCATCTGGACCAGGGACGTCGGGCGCGCCCTGCGGGTCTCCCGCGGCGTCGACGCCGGGAACCTCTCCGTCAACTCGCACTCCTCGGTGCGCTACACCACGCCGTTCGGCGGCTTCAAGCAGTCCGGCCTCGGTCGCGAGCTCGGCCCCGACGCCCTCGACGCCTTCACCCAGACCAAGAACGTCTTCATCTCCACGGAGGAGTGATCAGCATGACTCAGCGACTCGACGGCCGGGTGGCCGTCATCACCGGCGCGGGCAGCGGCATCGGCCTGGCGACCGCCCGCCGCTTCGCCGCCGAGGGCGCCAAGGTGGTCTGCGTCGATCTCGACGCGGAGACCGGGGCGAAGGCCGCGAACGAGGTCGGCGGTCTGTTCATCGAGGCCGACGTGACCGACGAGCAGGCGGTGCGCGACCTCTTCCAGCGGGTCGTCGACGAGTACGGGCGCCTCGACATCGCCTTCAACAACGCGGGCATCTCGCCGCCGGACGACGACTCCATCCTCACCACCGGCCTGGACGCCTGGAAGCGGGTCCAGGAGGTCAACCTGACCAGCGTCTACCTGTGCTGCAAGTACGCGATCCCGCACATGCAGCGCCAGGGCAAGGGCTCGATCATCAACACCGCGTCGTTCGTCGCCGTGATGGGCGCGGCCACCTCGCAGATCTCCTACAGCGCATCCAAGGGCGGCGTGCTGGCGATGTCCCGCGAGCTGGGCGTGCAGTTCGCCCGCGAGGGCATCCGGGTCAACGCCCTGTGCCCCGGGCCGGTGAACACCCCGTTGCTGCGGGAACTGTTCGCCAAGGATCCGGAGCGGGCCGCCCGCCGGCTGGTCCACATCCCGCTCGGCCGCTTCGCCGAGCCCGAGGAGATCGCCGCCGCCGTGGCCTTCCTCGCCTCCGACGACTCGTCCTTCATGACCGCCAACACCTTCCTCGTCGACGGCGGCATCTCCGGCGCCTACGTCACGCCGCAGTAGCGGCGGCCACGCCCGCGGAGAACCCCGAGCGCTCGCCCGCCCCGCGACGGTGGGGCGGGCGAGCGCCCGGCGCCGGCTCCGCTGCCCGGAGAGACCGAGCCCCTACCGGCCGGGGGCGGTCATCGCGGCGTGGCCAGCGCGTGGGTCAGGTTGGCGCCGTTGCGCGGGTCGAAGACGTGCAGCCGGGAGGTGTCGATCCAGAGGTCCAGGCGGGCGCCCTCGGCGGCGCGCGTCGCGGCGTTGAGACGGGCGACGACGCGGTGCTCGCTCATCCCGGTGTCCGCCCGGCCGGAGTCGGCCGCGATCTCGGCGAGCTCCTCCGCGTGTGCGGGGCCCCCGGCCTCGGTGAAGTGCACGTACACGTCGGAGCCGACGGACTCACGGACGTCCACGGTGACGGTGCAGACGGGATGCTCGCCGTGGTCGTCGACGAGACCGGCGTCCTCGAAGTCCTCGGGACGGATGCCCACGATGACCTCGCGCGGTGCGTCCGCCCGCTCCAGGGCGCGGCGCGTCCGGTCGTCCACGGGAAGGTCGCCGAAAGAGGTGCGCAGGCCGCCCTCTTCCAGGGTCGCGGCGAGGAAGTTCATGCCGGGCGAGCCGATGAAGCCGGCGACGAAGAGGTTCACCGGCGCGTCGTAGAGGTCCTGCGGCGAGCCGACCTGCTGGACGATGCCTGAGCGCATGACGACCACCCGGTCGCCGAGCGTCATCGCCTCGACCTGGTCGTGGGTCACGTAGACGGTGGTGGTGCCCAGGCGCCGCTGGAGGGCGGCGATCTGGGTGCGCATCTGGACCCTGAGCTTCGCGTCGAGGTTGGACAGCGGCTCGTCCATCAGGAACGCCTTGGGGTCCCGGACGATGGCGCGGCCCATCGCGACCCGCTGGCGCTGGCCGCCGGAGAGGTTGGCCGGCCGGCGGTCGAGGTGCTGGGTCAGGTCGAGGATGCGGGCGGCCTCCTCGACCTTGGCGGCGATGGTGGCCTTGTCCACCTTGGCCAGGCGCAGCGCGAAGCCCATGTTGTCACGCACGTTCATGTGCGGGTAGAGCGCGTAGCTCTGGAACACCATGGCGATGTCGCGGTCCTTGGGCGCGCGGTCGTTGACGACCTGCCCGGCGATGCGCAGGGTGCCCTCGGTGATGTCCTCCAGCCCGGCGATCATGTTGAGCGTGGTGGACTTCCCACAGCCGGAGGGGCCCACCAGGATCACGAACTCGCCGTCGGCGATGGTGAGGTTGACGTCGCGAACGGCGAGCGCGCCGTCGGGGTAGCGCTTGGTGATGCCCTCGAGGACGATCTCGGCCACGATCCGCCTTCCTGGTCCCGCCCGGTGGGGGCGGACTCATCCCTTGACTGCGCCGGCGGTGAGGCCGGCGACGATGCGGCGCTGGAACAGCAGGACGAAGATCACGATCGGGATGGTGATGACCACCGCCGCGGCAGCGATGGATCCGGTCGGCTGCTGGAACTGGGAGCTGCCGGTGAAAAAGGCGATGGCCGCCGGTACGGTCCTGGCCGAGGTGGTCGAGGTCAGGGAGATGGCGAACAGGAAGTCGTTCCAGCAGAAGATGAAGACGAGGATGCCCGTGGTGAACACCCCGGGCGCCGCCAGCGGGGCGATGACCAGGCGGAAGGCC
Source organism: Kitasatospora sp. NPDC029312 (assembly GCF_055569215.1). NCBI lineage: Bacteria > Bacillati > Actinomycetota > Actinomycetes > Kitasatosporales > Streptomycetaceae > Kitasatospora > Kitasatospora sp. NPDC029312. Next base: position 106,277 of record NZ_JBVHXY010000017.1, read on the forward strand.
TGCCACGGGGTGGCGCCGTCCACCTTGGCCGCCTTCTCCAGGTCCCACGGGATCTCCCGGAAGAACGCCGACAGCGTGTAGATCGCCAGCGGCAGCGAGAAGGTCATGTACGGGATGATCAGGCCCGCCCAGGTGTCGAAGATCCCCAGCACCCGCTCGATGTTGAACAGCGGTGAGACCAGCGAGATCGGCGGGAACATGGCGATCAGCAGCGAGACGCCGATCAGCAGCCGCTTGCCGGGGAACCGCAGCCGTGCCACCGCGTAGGCGGCCATGGTGCCGAGGACGACGGCGATGGTGGTGGCGATCACGGAGATGCCGATCGAGTTGACGAGCGCGCGGGTGAACTCGGAGGTCCGGAAGATGCCCCGGTAGTTGTCCCAGGTCCACTTGCGCGGCACGAAGTCGCCGTCGGTGAGGGTGCTCGGGTCCTTGAACGAGAGCGCCACGATCCACCACACCGGGAACAGCGCGTAGAGGACGACGATCAGGTTGGCGGCGCCCCAGCTGGTCAGGGTGCGGGTGTGGTTGCTCATCGGCGCTCCGGATCGCCACCCGGCGCGGCGGCGCCGAAGACCTTGATGAAGACGACGGCGATGGCCGCCACGCAGAGGAAGATCAGCACCGAGATCGCCGACCCGATGCCCAGGTTCAGGGCGGTGAACAGGTTGTCGTAGCCGAGGATCGACACCGAGCCGGTGTCGTTGGAACCGCCGGTCAGCACGTAGATGTTGTCGAAGACGCGGAACGCGTCCAGGGTGCGGAACAGCAGCGCGACCAGGATCGCCGGCTTCATCAGGGGCAGGATCACCAGCCGCAGCCGCTGCCAGAACGTCGCGCCGTCCACCATGGCCGCCCGGACGGTCTCCTCCGGCACCAGGGCCAGGCCCGCGAGCAGCAGCAGGGCCATGAACGGTGTGGTCTTCCACACCTCGGCCAGGATGATCAGGCCGATCGCCTGCCACTGGTCGGTCAGCGGGGCGCTGCCCTCCGGCAGGAGCGCGGCGAGGTAGCCGACGCCCGGCGTCCAGGCGTACTGCCAGGAGTAGGCGGCGACGACGGTGACGATCCCGTAGGGGATCAGCACCGCGGTGCGCACGGTGCCGCGGCCGAACGCCGTGCGGTGCATCACCAGGGCGAGGGCCAGGCCGAGCGCCAGCTCGATCACCACCGAGACCGCCGTGATCAGCACGGTGACCCACAGGGCCTGCCACCAGAACCGCGAGGAGAGCACCGCGCCGTAGTTGGCGAGTCCGACCCAGTGCGCCTGCTGCGGGAACCGCAGGTCGTAGCGCTGTAGCGAGAGGTAGATCGCGTAGGCGATCGGGTAGGCGGTGACGGCGAGCATCACGAGGGCGGCGGGCGCGCACAGCAGCAGGCCGAGCCGGCGTTCCTGGCGGGCGCCCTCGGAGGCTTCCGCGACCTTCTTCCCGGCCGGCTCGCCGAGTGCGGTGGCAGGTGTCACGGGATCAGCCCCTTGGAGCCGAGGGCGTCCTCGATCTGCCCGCGGACGTCGGCCACCGCGCTCTCCGGACGGATGTCGGCGGGCGGCGAGAGGGTGTGCGAGATCGCGATGGAGACGTTCTGGTACGCGGGGGTCTGCGGCCGCACGCTGGCGTTGTCCAGTGCGGCCAGCACGTCGCCGGCGAACGGATAGCTCTCGGTGAGCTCGGGCGCCTGATACAGGCTGCGCAGGGACGGCGGCAGGCCGCCCTTCAGCGCGTTGGTGAGCTGGTTGCCGCGGTCCCGCAGGCACAGGGTGGCCTCGAACGCGAGGTCCGGGTGCCGGCTGTACGCGCCGACGGCCAGGTCGATCCCGCCGATGGTGACGGTCGCCGGCCGGCCGGGCAGCATCGACGGGTACGGTGCCCAGCGGAAGTGCTTGAACAGCTCGGGCTGATTGGCCTTCATCGACGGGTAGACGAAGGGGTAGTTGAGTTCGAACGCGGCTGTTCCCGACTCCATCGCCAGCCGGTTCTGGTCCTCCATCTGGTCGGGCAGCGAGGGATCGGCGGCCGCCGAGGCCGCGGTGTCGTGCATCACCTGCGCGGCCAGCACCGCCGGCGGCCCGAGCGAGGGCGCCTGGGCGTCCGGCGTGAGCACGGCACCGCCCGCGCTGGTGACCAGGGTGTTGAACCACACCGTCAGGCCCTCGTACTGGGCGCCCTGGATCTCCACGTAATGCGGCTTGCCCTGCTTGGCCAGCGCGTCCGCCTGGGCGAGCATCTCCGGCCAGGTCTTCGGCGGGTTCGGCACCAGGTCGTCCCGGTACCAGAGCAACTGGGTGTTCGAGTTGTACGGCACCGCGTACAGGCGCCCCTGCCAGGTCGCGGTCCGCACGGCGGCGTCGAGGGTGTCCGTGGTGGCCTGCTCCTTCATCGCGCCGGTCCACTCGCGGATCCAGCCGGCCTGGGCGAACTCCGCCGACCAGGTCACGTCCAGGCCGAGGATGTCCACCTCGGCGTCGTGCGCGGCCATCCGGCGCACCAGTTGCTGCCGCTGCCCGTCGGCGCCACGCGGCAGCTTGTCGTACTTGATGGTGTACCGGCCGCCGGACTGTCGGCCGCAGCGGTCGGCGGCCTGCTGGAGGGCGCCGGAGTCGTCCGGGAAGTTGTACCAGTTCAGCGTGACCGGTCCGCCGTGCCCGCTGCTCCCGCAGCCCGTCAGCGCCTGCGCGAGCACGAACAGGCCCGCGGCGGCGGTGAGCCACCGTGAGCGGAACGTGCGGATGCCCGGCATCGGTCTCCCGGAACTGTGAGGGACGGAGCGGTCGACGGTAGCCGGGCGCGGCGCGCCGACCCTCCTGCGGCGGGCCGCCACGCGGGGCGGCCAGCCGAACGGCGGAGTGTTTGACCGGGTGTCACCCACTCGGCAGGGCATCAGGAGCGACAACTGCCCCCCGATGCCGTGCGGGCCGACGGGAGCGGCCGGGGAACCGCACCGCGCGGGCGGGCGTTGCTGGCTGGAGGACACCCCGGTGTGGCGGCCGCCAGGCGCGTCGTGGGGTGGCCGGTTCGCACCAGGGAAAGGAATGGCACATGCACGTCACCCTCGCCGAGGAGCTGATGCTGCTCTCATTGGACGATGAGTCCGGTGTGGCGAAGGACGGTTCGGGCGCCGGATGGGCGGTGGCGGGAGGTCTGCTGGCCGACCTCGCCCTGGTCGGCCGGGTCGCGCTCGCCGAGGGCCGGATCAGCGTCACCGACCACACCCCGACCGGTGACCCGCTGCTCGACGAGCGGCTGGAAAAGCTCGCCGAGTGGGTCGGGCGCAAGGGGCCCGACAAGGCGAAGGCGACGGACTGGCTCACCAAGGACCACGCCACGGCGGTGCGTGCCACCGTGCGGCGGTTGTGCGAGCGCGGCCTGGTCGTCGAGGAGCGTCACCGGCTCCTCGGGCTGTTCCCGGTCCGGCGCTACCCGGAGGCGGACGGCTCGGTCGAGTGTGAACTGCGCGGTCGACTGGCGGCCGTGATCCGGCATCATGAGGCGCCCGACGTCCGCACCGCGACGCTGATAGCGCTGCTGCACGCTGCCCGGCTGCACGCCCTGGCCTTCCCCGACCTCCCCCGTGCGCGGGTCGAGCTGCGCTTCGCGGAGATCGCCGCGGGCGACTGGGCGGGCGAGTCCGTCGGTCAGGCGATCCGGAACATGCACGTCGCCGTCGCGGCCATCGCCGCGGTGACGGTCGCCACCGCCGCCGCGACGGCCGTCAGCTGACGGGTGATGCCCCCGGGCCTCGTCGGCCACGTCGTGGCTCGGCCCGACCCCGGATTCCGGCCAGGTGGCAGGTTGTCCGGTGCCGCCCGGTAGCGTTACGTGGATATGGCATGTACGCTGCGTGTCGCTGGTAGAACACAGAGGCGGGCCTGGTCGCCACTCCGTGGGGGGAGTCACGTCCAGGCCCGGTCGCCGGCCAAGGGCCCGGTTGCGCTCGTGGGGGAGCTTCAGCCGGGCCCGTCGGTGGGCTATCGACGGTATGCCCAGTCGGACGGTGTTTCAGTCATGACAACCGGTCGGCGTTGCCCGCTCATCGGGCCGGGCGGGGGCGCCACCTCGGTGCCAGCATCCAATTACTGGGCGAATGCTGACTTATCGTCAGGTGCCGCCGTGAGGCTTTCCTCGTCAGAGCTCGCTTGGTCCCCGGATGCGCTCGGCCGGTGCCCGGCACGCTCGCAAGGAGCGTGCCGGGCACCGGTGGGTGGAGAGCCGGAGGGACGGGATCAGTCCTCGGTCTCGTCGTAGCGGCCACGGCCGAGGCCGTGCAGGTCGAAGGACCAGATGCCGCGGCCGAAGGTGGCGGCGTAGAGCTTGCCGTCGGGGCCGGTCTTGAGCTGCTGCACGGCGGTGGTGGGCAGGTTGCGGCCCAGGAGGCGCCAGTCGGTGGTGCCGGGGGCGCGGTAGAAGGCGGCGAGGTCGGTGCCCAGCGCCAGGCCGCCGTTGGGCAGGATCTTGACGGAGGTGGCGGGGACGTCGGGCAGGTTGGCCGAGACGTCGGTCCAGGTGGCGCCGCCGTCGTGGGTCTCGAAGAGGTGGCCGTTGCCGGCGCCGGGGCCTTCGGTCCAGGTGCGGGAGAAGCCGTTGAAGGCGACGAAGACGTGCTGGGCGTTGTTCTCGTCGACGGCGAACGAGGAGATGTAGCGGTTGGGCAGGGCGCCGTCGACGGGCAGGTTGAGCTGGTGCCAGCCGGTGCCGTCGGTGTTGCCGACGGCGATGCCGCGGCTGAAGCCCTGGTTGTTGCAGGGGCCGCACCAGCCCGCGTACACGGTGCCGTTGACGGTGGCGACGGCGGTGGCGACGTGGCCGGCGCCCAGGTCGTAGGCGGAGGTCCACTCGCTGCCGCTGCGGATGGCGTAGCCCTTGTGCTGGACCCAGACGTGCCGGCCGCCGGCGATCCAGGTGTTGACGTCCCTGGGGTCGCTGGTGATCGGGGCGATGAAGCGCGCGGCGCCGCTGTCCTTGTCGGGCGGGGCGACCTCGTAGGAGGTGGCCTTGCTCGGGTCGCTCCTCCAGGCGCCGTTGTTGACGGCGCAGTTCTGGGTGACCCACATGTCGAGGTAGACGTACTCCTCGGCGATGTTGCAGCCGTTGTTCGGGTCGACGAGCGTGTCGGCGCCGTCGCCGCCGAAGTCGGAGCCCATCACCTTGTCGTGGGCGCGAAGGATGGACTCGCCGTTGTCCTGGAGGCCGCCGCTGACGATGACGCCCTTGCCCGAGCGGTCCGCCGGGTCCTTGCCGACGCCCACCGAGTAGTACTGCAGGGTGTCCATGGTGCCGTCGGCCAGCGACTTCCAGTCCGTGGCGTGGCCGGAGGCGTCGGCCGCGCCGTTGAGCGGGCGGCTGTAGATGCCGCCGTCGTTGCCGACGTACACGCTGGTCCTGCCCTTGTACGTGCCGACGGCGATGGCGTGCTGGTCGGAGTGGGTGGTCTGCGAGCAGTCACCGGTCTGCTTGGCCGGGTCGACGTTCCAGCAGGCGAAGCCAAAGTTCCAGTACGGGCCCGGGACGGTCCAGGTGGAGCCGCCGTCCTTCGTCTCCAGGACCTCCTCCAGACCGGCGTAGAGGTGGTCCGGGTTGGCCGGGTCGACCTGGAGGAACTGGTTGTACCAGGCCTGGATGCCCGGTTGGTAGCCGGCGTCCTGCAGTGCGGAGCCGGAGTTCTTCAGCTTGTCCTTGTCCGCGATCTGGGTCCACGGGCCGAAGGGCGAGCCGGACTTGGAGACGTAGATGCCCTTGAGTCCGGTGTCCGGGTTGCTCGCCATGACCGCCGGGGACTGGTCGATCGCGTAGTAGCGCGAGCCGTCCGCGGAGGCGGCGAAGGTCACGTTGCCGACGTTCGCCGCATCGGTCGGCAGGTCGCCGAGCGAGCCGATGCGCTGCCAGGTTCCGTCGGCGGCCTTGCTGTAGAAGCCGTTGTAGGTGTCGCCGCCGCGCCAGCCGACCGCCAGGACCACCTTGGTCGGGTCCTTCGGATCGATCGCGATGTCGTTGGCGATGTTCTTGTACGGCGCGGCCTGGTCGCCCGCCTTCGAACCGCCCGGCAGGTAGTCCGGGTTGGGCGCGAACTCCAGTGACCACGGACCGGACAGGTCGGTGCTGGAGTGGCTCCACACGCCTCGGCTGGTGGCCGCCCAGACCTTGCCGCCGCCGAAGCGCAGGGCGTGGATGATCGTGGACTCCAGCTCCGCGCCACCCACCCGCATGCCGGGCTGGAACTCGCCGTGCTTCGGGTCGGCGAGCACGTACACGCCGGTGCCGACGTACGAGGTCGCGCCGGTGTTGGACTCACCGGTGGCGTACCAGAGCCGCCCGCCACCGTCGAGGTTCAGCGTGCCGGTGGAGAGGGAGGGCAGCTTGTCCGAGATGGACTGCCACTGCCCGCCGCCGGTGCGGGAGCGGAACACGCCGCCGTTGGCGCCGCCCGCGTACACGTAGCCGTCGTTGTCGGCGGCGATACCGGTGATCCGGCCGGTCACGAGGCCGAACCCGCCGCTGGAGTTGGAGTTGACGTCGCGGTAGCGCGGGTCGTCCGAGTTGTACGGCTTGTCGGTGACGTGGTCCCAGCTGCCGCCGGTGTGCGGCATGGACTGGAGCTGGGCCCAGGCGGCGCCGTACGCGCCCGGCGCGACCACGCCGGGGGCGGTGCGGGCCTCGGTGTACTGGGCGGTGCCCTCGGCGGAGTTCTCCGCCTCGTCGCCCTCGTCCTCGCCGGGGGCGTCCGCCTTGGCGGTGAAGGCGGGGCCGGCGGTGGCGCCCGGGCCCTGGACCTTCTTCGCGTGCTTCTTCCCGACCTCGGCCTGGTGCTGGGCCTGGTGGGGGCGGGGCTCGGGCGTCCCGGACGGCGCGGCGAGCGCCTGGGTGGTGGTCAGTCCGAGCGCCGTGAGGGTGACGGCGGGCAGCAGCAGCCGTCGATGTTGCCTGTTGGGCACGATGGTGGGTCCTCCCCATGCAGCGGGTCGCGCGGTCGCGCGGCTCCGGCGGAAACAGTCGGAAGCCTCGCGGTTCGGCTCGGCAGAGTGAAGGGCCAGCGCATAACGAACGATTAAAACCATATTCACTGAACAGAATTGAAGCGGTCCAAGGGCCCCGTCGCGCCGATTGAAGCAGCAGGAGCAGCGGGAACGGTCGAGGGCGGACGGGCGCGGGAGGAACCGTCCCCGAACGGACGCGGCTCGCGGTACCGACCAGCGCTCGCTGCCCCCGAGCGGCCGCTGAGCGTCGGCGGCTCCGGTGGGGGTGGTTTGGCGGGCCGGCCGGGGAGTCTTGTATGGTTCCTGGCGAATCATCCAGAGGGGTGGAGGGACCGGCCCTACGAAGCCCCGGCAACTCCCCGGTCGACTCGGCGTCCGAAGTACGCGCCGCGCCGCCCGGGATCAGTGCCAACTCCGGCCTGTCGCCAACGTGGCGCGGGAAAGATGAGGAGACACGGTGCTCTCTGTGCTGTCCTTCCCCCGGGCGCTTCCCGCCCCGGCCCTTCCGCGTACCCGTCTCGTGTCCGGCGCAGGCTCTCGGCCGACTTCTCCGGCCCGTCCTCGCTGACCACCCCCCTGGCTCCCCGAGCGGAGCCCCCGTGAGCCGGACCCACCCGCCGCTCACGGGCTCGAGACTGGAGTACCCACCCCATGGAGAACACGAGCGGCGTCGGCGTGCTCGACAAGGTCACCTCGATCCTCGGCACCCTCGAGTCCGGCCCCACCACCCTGGCCGGACTCGTCGCCGCGACCGGCATGGCGCGGCCCACCGCCCACCGGCTGGCCGTCGCGCTGGAACACCACCGCCTGGTCAGCAGGGACCTGCAGGGCCGGTTCGTGCTCGGCCCCCGGCTCACGGAACTCTCGGCGGCCGCCGGTGACGACCGGCTGCTGGCCGCCGCCGACTCGGTCCTCACCCACCTGCGGGACGTCACGGGCGAGAGCGCCCAGCTCTACCGCCGTCAGGGCGAGGTCCGCATCTGCGTGGCCGCCGCCGAGCGGCTCTCCGGTCTGCGGGACACCGTTCCGGTCGGCGTCACCCTGTCGATGAAGGCCGGCTCCGCCGCCCAGGTCCTGCTGGCGTGGGAGGAGCCGGAGCGGCTCCATCGCGGCCTCCTGGGCGCCCGCTTCACGGCCACCGCGCTCAGCGGGGTGCGCCGCCGCGGCTGGGCGCACTCCATCGGCGAGCGCGAGCCCGGGGTCGCCTCCGTCTCCGCGCCCGTCCGCGGCCCGTCCAACCGGGTGGTGGCCGCCGTCTCCGTCTCCGGCCCGATCGAGCGCCTCACCCGCCACCCCGGCCCGCACCTCTCGAAGGCCGCCGTCGAGGCGGCCGACCGCCTCAGCGAAGCCCTCGCGCAGGGCTGAACGGCCGGCCCCCGGCGGCCCCGCCTGCCGTCGGCCTGCCTGCCGCCTGCCCGCCTACCGACCGCCCGCCCTACCGACCGCCCGCCCTACCGACCGCCCGGTCTCAGGCCGTCTCGGCCGGGCGGCGTCCCCAGGCGGTGATCATGCCGGGGGAGAGCTCGGCGAGCGCGGGGGAGGAGAGGTAGTCGAGCGCCGCGTCGAGCTCACCCGGCTCCAGGGCGGTGCCGTCCTCCAGGGCGTCGCGCATGCTGAGCCAGGTGCTCTTCCAGAAGGCCGTGATCGGGGCGTCGGGGATGAGCGGCGGCAGGTGGACCTCGGCACCGACGTCCCGCAGACCCAGGCCCTGGAGGATGTGCGGGTAGCGGGTCATCCAGGTGATGTCGGTTCCGATCCGCTCACGCAGGACCTGCCACATCGCCGCCATGGCCCGCCGGTAGGCGACCTGCGGCGAGTCCGCCGTGGTCAGGTCGATGGCATCGCTGACGACCAGCCAGCCCCCCGGAGCCACCCAGTGGGCCAGGCGCGCCAGCACCTCGGCGTGCTGGGGCAGGTGCATGAGGACGAAGCGGCAGTGCACCAGGTCGAACCGGCCCGGCGCCAGGGCGGGGTCGGTGACGTCCGCCGCCATGGTGTGGAGCCGGCCGGTCGGACGGGCGTTCACGAAGCGCGGGTCGCGGTCGAGCGCCAGCACCTCGTCGACGCCGGCCTCCTCGGCCAGCCAGCGGCTGATCGTCCCGGTGCCGGCACCCACGTCCAGGCAGCGCCACCCCGGTCCGACGCCCAGGGCGGTCAGCCGGGCCCGGCTGACCGCGTCGTACGCCAGGGCGCCGTAGTCGATGCGCTCGCCCCCCCCGTCCCGTCCGGAGCGAGGAGGTCCGTTCCGTTACTGCCCGTCGTCCGGACCGGGCGGCGGGTTGCCCTGGACGGGGGGATCCACGAGGGTTCGTGCACGGGGGGCTCCTCACCGGGGAACCGGGCCGGGCCGGCCTTCGGCCGCCCTTTCGCCCGGATCGCGTCAACGGACTGTCACCAGTCCCACCGGTCGTGCTCCTCAACCATCCGACCCGGCGATGCGACCTGAACGGACGACTCGCCGTTCGGGTCTGCGGCCAGGTCGAGCGGGAGTACCCCCCTGTGGCCGACCCCGGAGCCGGACGGCGGGCGTCGGCCGGCGGTGGGGGCCAGCGCCGGGGGAGTCCGCGGAGGGGGACGCCGCCCGGCTGCCTTCAGCGGCGGGGCAGGAGCCACTGCCACACGTCGCGTTCGGCCGTGGCCGACCAGACCATGTCGCCGTGGCCGTACCCCGGCACCACCCGGTAGTCGACCCGGGCGCCGCCCTGGCGGATGAGACGGGGGCCGAGGTCGTGGTCGCCGCGTCCGAGTTCGGCGTTCAGCCAGACCACCTCGGCCCGGATCGCGGGCCAGTCGATGCGGTAGACCTCCGTCCGCCCGGCCCAGATCGCCGCCAGGTCGCGGAGCAGCGCGGTCGGTTGCAGGCCGCTGCCGAGCCGGGAGACCGCCGCCGACCAGACGGGCAGCGGTGTGTGTGCCAGGAGGAAGCGGTCCTCCGTGGGCGTGGTGCCGAAGGCGAAGCTGCCGCTGCTGTGCCCCCGGTGGTAGATCCAGTTCGCGGCTCCGGGCAGCTCCCGGGTGTGGGTCAGGGCGTAGTGCAGCAGGCCGAGGTTGCTGAACTGCCCGGCCCCGGCGACCGGTCGCGGCACCCCGCTGGGGGCGTCCGGGGCGGTGGCCGCGCGGGCGAACAGGCCCTTCAGGCCGGGATCGACGGTCCAGGTGCCCGCCGCCAACTGCTGCTGGAAGTGCCCGGTCAGCGCCGCGGCCCTGGCGACGAGTTCCGGCTCCGTCTCCGGGTCGTAGGGCCCGGTGGTGTCGAGGACGAGCACCCGGCGCAGCAGGTCGCCGCCGTTCCGGGCGGCGGTGGCCAGGGCGAGGGCGGCCCCGGCCGAGTGGCCGAGGAGGTCGTACGGCAGGCCGGTGACGGTCTCGACGGCGGAGACGACCCGTTGGAGGTCGGCCCGGTGCGCGTCCAGGCCCCGATCGGCACAGTGCGGCCCGATCCGGTCGGGCGTCAGCGCGTCCTCGCGCGGGGTGGTGCCGACGACCAGACACCCGTGGTCCGCGAGGAACCGCGCGAGGCTCCGGCCCTGTGCGGTGCAGTAGTCGGCGGAGACGTTGAGCCCCCCGCCTGGCAGCAGATGGACCACCCGGTCCGCCCCGCCGTCGTCGCCGAGGACGTCGACGCTGAGCCGCCCGCCGTGCCCGGCCGGGACGATCAGTCGACGGTGCCCCGGACCGGCCTGCGTCACCGCCGTGTCTGCGCAGCCGAGCGCCGCCGCCACTTCCCTGACCGGATCCGTCCCCACCGCTGCCCCTCCCCGTGCCCGCCACCCGCCCTGTGGGACCAGTCTGACGGACGGTTGTGACAGGCTCCCCGCCGGGCACCGGACCGTTCAGCCCCAGTACCCCGTGTGCACCGCGGCCGCCTCCTCGTACAGGTGCGGCCCCGATACCTCCACGGAGCTGCCGCCGGCCGCGAAGACCTGGCGGCAGGGCAGGTGGAGCACCGGCTCCTCCGGATCCACGCCCGCGATGACGTTCAGCTCGGTGGCGGCCAGCGCGTAGACGACCCGCCGGATGCCGCTCCAGAAGATGGCGCCCGCGCACATCGCGCACGGCTCGCTGCTGGAGTACAGGGTGGCCATGGCGAGCTGCGCCGGGGCCAGGGTGCGCGAGGCCCGCCGGACCAGGTTGGTCTCCGCGTGGGCGGTGACGTCGTGGTCCGTCAGCACGGTGTTCTCGGCGGTGAGCAGGACGCTCCCGTCGACGCCGGTCAGCAGGGCGCCGAACGGGTGGTTGCCGTGCGCGCGGGCGGAGGCCGCGATGTCGAGGGTCGCGAGCAGCTGGGCGCGGGTGTCATCGGCCATGACGTGCTCCTCAGGGTCGGCCGAACGGGGAGGGCTCGGGTGCGAACGGAGTCGACCGGGGACGACGGCCGCAGCGAGCCGATCGGCGGTCGCGTGCCACTCAGCCGTACGGGACGACGGCGACCGGGCAGTGGACGTGGTGGATCACCGCGTGGGCCACCGGGCCGAGGTGGTGGTGGCGCAGCGGCGCGTGCCGGGTGCGGCGGCCGACGACCAGCAGCCGGGCCGTCGCCGCCGCCTCCACCAGCTCGACGGCGGGTTTGCCCCGGATCAGCTCGTCCGTCACCTCCACCTCAGGGTGACGGGCCCGCCAGGGCTCCAGGGCCTCGGTGAGCCCGGTCCGCTCGACGGCGGAGACCTCGCCCTCCAGCCCGCCGATGGCGCCGTACGCCATGTACTCGCTGCCGGCGGGCGGGTTCCAGACGTGGACGACCCGCAGCGGTGCCGAGCGGAGCGCGGCGGCCTCGAAGGCGAAGGCCAGTACCTCCTCCGCCGGGTGCGTCAGGTCCAGGCCGACCGTCACCGCGCCGGCGGCCGGCTCGCTCGCGTGGGCCCGGACCAGCACCACCGGGCAGGCAGCCCGGCGCAGCACCTCCTGGCTCACCGAGCCGGTCAGGTAGCCGCGCAAGGTGCCCAGCCCTCGCGAGCCGAGCACCACCACGGCCGCCGTCCGCGAGGCGGCCTCCAGCGCCTCCACCGGATCGCCGGACACCGGCGAGGAGGAGATCGACGCCCCCGGCGCCAGGGCGCGCAGGCCGGACTCGCGGTCGGCCAGGTGCGCCAGGGCACGGTGGTAGGTCTGGTCGCTGCCGGCCACGTCGCGTTTCGGCCAGGGCCAGGCCTGGAGGACTTCGAGGCCGAGTCCGCGGCGCTGTGCCTCGCGGGCGGCCCACTCGGTGGCGGCGAGGCTCTCGGACGAGCCGTCGAAGCCGACGACAACTGCTCCGGTCACGGCTTCCTCCTCGGTTCCGCGGCGCGTCGACGGCCGTCCCCGGCCGCCGGGGCCGCCTCGGGCTGCGGCCTCAGTATCGGCGCCGGGCGCGTCCGCCGCCTCCCGGACTGGTGCGGCGCGGACGGCGCCCGGGCCGACCGGCGTCGGTGGCGGGTCCGGATTCCGCGCCGGACCGGGGCGGGCGGCGTGGTACCGCGGTACTACGGACGGCCCGATGATCAGCCCGCGGTGCCACGGATCCGGCCCCGGCCGCACTTAGCGTGGGAGCGTGGGCGGCCGGGACGGCCCGGCCCCTGAACGTAAGGGCGAGCGATGATCGAGGCGCACCAGCTGACGAAGCGGTACGGGGAGAAGACCGCCGTGGACGGGCTGGACTTCACGGTCCAGCCGGGGACGGTGACCGGCTTCCTCGGGCCCAACGGGGCCGGCAAGTCCACCACCATGCGGATGGTCGTCGGCCTGGACGCACCCACCAGCGGGTCGGTGCGGGTCAACGGCCGCCGCTACGCCGAGCACGCCGCGCCGCTGCAGGAGGTCGGCGCCCTGCTGGAGGCCAAGTCGATCCACCCCGGCCGTTCGGCCTTCAACCACCTGATGGCCCAGGCGCACACCCACGGCATCCCGCGCCGCCGCGTCGAGGAGGTCATCGAGATGACCGGCCTGCAGAGCGTGGCCCGCAAGCGGGCCGGGGCGTTCTCGCTCGGCATGGGCCAGCGGCTCGGCATCGCGGCCGCCCTGCTGGGCGACCCGGCCACGGTGATGCTGGACGAGCCGGTCAACGGCCTCGACCCCGAGGGCGTCCTGTGGATCCGCAACCTGCTCACCTCCCTCGCCGCCGAGGGCCGCACCGTCTTCGTCTCCTCGCACCTGATGAGCGAGGTCTCGCTGGTCGCCGACCACCTCATCATCGTCGGCCGCGGCCGGCTGCTCGCCGACACCACCGTGCAGGACCTCATCCGTGAGGCGGGCGGCGACGTCGTCAAGGTGGCCAGCGCCGACCCGGCCCGGCTGCGCTCGGCGCTGGCCGGCCCCGGCGTGGAGATCACCGGCCGCTCCGGCTCCGAGGAACTGCTGGTCACCGGCCGCACGGCCCGCGAGATCGGCCTCACCGCCGCCGAACACGGCATCGCCGTCTTCGAGCTCACCCCCCGGACGGTCTCCCTCGAGGAGGCCTTCATGGACCTGACCAGGGACGCCGTGGAGTACCACGGCACCACCAGCGCCCGCGTCGAGAACGACCTCGGGAACAAGTCCGAGAACGACCTCGAGAACGAGACCGAGACCCCGAGGAGCGCGGCATGAGCACCATCGTGACCTCCCAGCCCGCCACGCCCGCCGAGCTGCGCCCCGCCCGCCCCGCGTACAAGGTGACGGCCGTGCGCGTGCTGCGCTCCGAGTGGGCCAAGCTGTGGTCGCTGCGCTCGACCTGGATCACGCTCGGTCTGGCGCTGCTCTTCCTGGTCGCCTTCGGCCTGATCGCGGCCTCCCAGTTCAAGTCGCGGATCACCTCCGGGCGCCCCATGGACCGGGACTTCGCCACGGCGAGCACGCTCAGCCTGTCGCTGTTCGGCACGAACTTCGCGCAGTTGGCGCTCGGCGTCCTCGGCGTGCTGGTCGCGGCCGGCGAGTACTCGACCGGCATGATCCGCTCCACCCTGGCCGCCGTGCCGCGCCGCCTGCCCGTGCTCTGGTCCAAGGCCACGGTGTACGGCCTGATCGCGCTGGTCCTGGGCACCGCCGGGGTGTTCGTCGCCTTCCTCGTCGACAGCCGCATCCTCTCCGGCACCCGGGCGGTGATGACCTTCTCCGACGCCGGGGTGGTGCGCGGGCTGCTCGGCGCCGGGCTCTACCTCGCCCTGGTCGGCGTGATCGGCGTCGCCCTGGGGGCGCTGCTGCGCTCGGTGGCCGGCGGCATCTCGGTGCTGGTCGCCTCGCTGATGCTCGTCCCCGGGCTGGTCTCGCTGCTGCCCAGCTCCTGGCAGGACCACATCAGCCCGTACCTGCCCAGCCACGCGGGCGAGGCGATGTTCGCCCTCCACCACGACACGACCACCCTCTCGCCGACGGCCGGACTGCTGGTCTTCCTCGGCTGGACGGTGCTCGCCCTGGCCGGGGCCGCGGTGCGCCTGGTCCGCACGGACGCCTGAGAGACTCCCGGTGCGGCGTCGGAACCCTCCGGCGCCGCACCACCCGTACCACCACCAGGGAGAAGCACCGGTGAGCGAGGACCGAGCCACCCCCGTCGGCCCGGCACCCGTCGGCCTGGCACCCGTCGGCCCGGCCGCCGACGCGCTGTCCGGCCACCCGCTGTTCGCTCGGCTGGCCCGGATCGGCCAGCGCGTGCGGCAGGCGGACCGTGACCACCCCTGGATCCTGGACGCCGCCGTGGTCGCGGTGGTCGTCCTGATGTTCTGCCTCCCCGACCTCTTCCCCTTCACCGGCCACGGCGAGTCCCCGCGCGAGCACCGGATCGTCTTCGTCCGCCCGCCGCTGCCCGCCATGCTGGCCTTCCAGGCGGGCCTGGTGCTGCCCCTGCTGTGGCGCCGCCGTCGCCCCACCGAGGCGCTCGCGGCGATCATGGCGGTCTTCGTGTTGCAGTGGTCGCTCGGCGTCGCCCTGCGCGCCGACGCCGCCCTGCTGGTCGCCCTCTACAGCCTGGCCCTGCACGGGCGGCTGCGGCACCTGGCCTGGTCCTGCGCGGTCATGGTGAGCGCGATGGGGCTCGTCGCCGTGCAGGTCTCCGGCGGCGGACTGCCGGTCGGCGACGCGCTGTTCTTCCTGGTCAGCGCCGCGACGGCAGCCGTCGCCCTGGGCATCGCGGTGCGCATCCGCCGCGCCCAGCTCGCCGGGCTGCGGGAACGGGCGGCCCGGCTGGAGATCGAACGCGACCAGCGCAGCCGGCTCGCCGCCGCCACCGAACGCACCCGGGTGGCGCGCGAGATGCACGACATCATCGGCCACAACCTGTCCGTGATCGTCACCCTCGCCGACGGCGGCGCCTACGCCGCCCAGACGTCCCCCGAGCGCGGCCGGGAGGCGCTGCAGCTGATCGGCGAGACCAGCCGCCAGGCCCTCGGCGAACTGCGCCGGATGCTCGGCGTGCTGCGCGACCAGGGCGACCAGGCCGCCGAGTTCAACCCCCAGCCGGGCATCGCCGACCTCGACGCCCTGTGCGCCCGCATCCGCGCCGCCGGCCCCCAGGTGCTCTACACCGTCGGCGGCGACCTGGACCAACTGGACCGCGGCGTCCAGCTGATGGCCTACCGCATCGTGCAGGAGGCGCTCACCAACACCCTCAAGCACGCCGGCGCCGAAACCCGCGCGCACGTGACCCTCAACGCCGACGCCGCCCGGCTGCGGGTGCGCGTGCGCGACAGCGGCCCGCCCGCCGCCGGCCCCCGGCCGGCGCGACCGGCCGGCGAGGGGCACGGCCTGGCCGGCATGCGCGAACGCGCGGCCCTGTACCGCGGCACCGTCACGGCGGGCCCAGGCCCTGGGGCAGGATGGACCGTGGAGGCCGTACTCGACCTCACCCCCGAACCGACAGGCGGCCCGACGTGACCACCGTCCTCATCGTGGACGACCAGCCACTGCAGCGCTACGGCTTCCGGATGCTGCTGGAGAGCCAGCCCGACACCGAGGTGGTCGGCGAGGCCGCCCACGGCGCCGAGGCCGTCCGGCTGACCGCCGACCTGCGGCCCGACGTCGTCCTGATGGACATCCGGATGCCCGGCATGGACGGCATCGAGGCCACCCGGCAGATCGTCTCCACCGGGGGGCGCTCGCGCATCCTCGTGCTCACCACCTTCGACCTCGACGAGTACGCCCACGCCGCGCTGCGCGCCGGGGCCAGCGGCTTCCTGCTGAAGGACGCCCGCCCGGAGGAACTGCTCGCCGGGATCCGCGCCGTCGCCGAGGGCGACGCGGTGGTCGCCCCCGCCATCACCCGCCGCCTGCTCGACGCCTACGCCCACCACCTGCCGGTCCGCCCGGTGGGCGCGGCGGCGGCCGAGGACGCCCGGCTGGACGCGCTGACCGAGCGCGAGCGGGAGATCCTCACGGCCATCGCCCGGGGCTGGACGAACAGCGAGATCGCCCAGCGCCTGGTGCTGGCCGAGTCGACCGTCAAGACGCACGTCAGCCGGGTGCTCGCGAAGATCGGCGCCCGCGACCGGGTGCAGGCGGTGATCTTCGCCTACGACCGCGGGCTGACCCGGCCCAACCCGCCGGTCACGAACTGATCCGGCCGGGGTGGTCGTGCGCAGGGGCGGGCTGAAACCCGCTTGCGGGCGGGATGCGGGATGCGGGATGCGGGATGCGGCAGCGGTGAACCGGCGTGCGTCCACCCCGCCGTTCCCCGAAGGGGTTTCAGCCCACCGACCAGTGACGAGCGGACCGCTCAGGACTTGTCCGACGGCATCGCCGACCGCCGACACCCGCCGCGTGCGTGCCGGTGTCGGCGTCGGGCGGACGGTCAGGAGCCGTCGGCGAACTCGCGGAAGTCCGCGTCCTCCTCGGCCATATCGTCCACGAGGAAACCGGCGACGATCAGCAGCCCGAGGCCGAGCAGCAGCGCGAGCGCGGCCTTGGCGATCCGGGCGATCACAGGCCCTTCTCCGCTGCCGCCAGGTGGTCGCGCAGGTGGGTGAGGCCGTGGCCGGACGCGCTCCGGTCGAAGGTGGTGGGTGCAGCCATGACGGGGGGCCGCCTCTCGGTCGGGGATGGTGCCCTCCGTTGGTAGCGGAACTGTTCGCCGCCACGGGTGCGGCAGCGCCCGGGAGTCACTCGAACGAGTACCGGGCGGGCCGGGGACGCCCCAAGGCAGTGCCCGGACCGATCCGCGCGGTGCTTGGGAGGGAACGGGTTCGTTCACTAACATTGGTGCCAGGCGTGGTGAACAGAAACCCTGGAAGGTGCGCAGCCATGTCCGCTGAAACCGACACCGCGCGAGCGGCGGTGACGGCCGCCCGGCTCCGGCGGCGCGGCGAGGCGCTGGAGAGCGCCATCTACGAAGCGGCCCTCCAGCAGCTCACGACCGACGGCTACGCGCGACTCACCATGGAGGGCGTCGCCGCCGCCGCGCAGACCGGCAAGGCCGCGCTCTACCGCCGCTGGTCCTCCAAGGAGGAACTGGTGATGGACGCGCTGCGGGCCAGCCTGCCCCCGGCCGGGCCGGCCCCCGACACCGGCAGCCTGCGCGGGGACCTGCTGGAGGTGGTGACCGGGCTGCGCGCCGCGATGTTCAGCGAGCTGGGCGCCGCCGTCCGGGCGATCATGAGCGAGCTCGACCACCGGCGGGCGCACGCCTTCCTGGCGCTCGTCCTGGAGCGGGTGGTCGAGCCCACGACCGCGCTGATCGCCGAAGTGCTCGACCGGGGCACCGCCCGGGGCGAGGTCCGCCCGGGCGCGGTCACCTCGCTGGTCACCGACGTGGTGCCGGCGCTGATGCTGTACCGGATCAAGATGTGCGGCGGCGGCACCGAGCACCTCGACCCGGCGGCGATCGTGGACGAGGTGCTGCTGCCGATCGTCCGGCCGTGAGACCGAGGTGTCAGCCGGCGTCGGCGGGTGCCTGCGACGGGACGGTCGGGGTGGTCGGGGCGGCCGGGCCGGCGGCAGGGGCAGTGGCGCCCTCGGCGAGCCGGGCCGTGGAGGCCTCGAAGAAGCGCAGCAGCTCCACCGGGAACGGCAGCACCAGCGTCGAGTTCTTCTCGGCCGCCACCTCGACCACCGTCTGCAGCATGCGCAGCTGCATCGCCGCCGGGGTCTCGGCCATCGTCGCCGCCGCCTCGGCGAGCTTGGCGGCGGCCTGGAACTCACCGTCGGCCGTGATGATCCGGGCCCGGCGCTCGCGGTCGGCCTCGGCCTGACGGGCCATCGAGCGCTTCATCGAATCAGGCAGGCTGACGTCCTTGATCTCCACCCGGTCGATGTGCACGCCCCAGCCCGTCGCCGGGCTCTCCAGCATGATCTCCAGGCCCTGGTGCAGGTGCTCCCGGCCGGACAGCAGGTCGTCCAACTCGCTCTTGCCGATGATCGAACGCAGCGAGGTCTGGGCGACCTGCAGCATGGCGAAGGCGTAGTTCTGCACGTCCACGGTGGCCTTGATCGGCTCGATCACGCGGAAGTACAGCACCGCGTCGACGCTCACCGAGACGTTGTCCTTGGTGATGCCCTCCTGGGCGGGCACCGGCATGGTGATGACCTGGACGTTCACCTTGCGCATCCGGTCGAGCACCGGCACCAGCAGTGTCAGGCCCGGCTCGCGGACCGACCCGCGCACCCGGCCCAGCCGGAACACCACGCCCCGCTCGTACTGCTGCACCACCCGCACGCCGGTCACCAGCCAGAGCAGGGCGACCACGACGACGATCACGAGTACTGCCACGCCTGTTCTACCTTCTCCCCGTCGCGGTGCGGCCGGGCCGGGTCCGGAGTGGCCCTGTCGCCGGGGCGCGCCGCGCGCAGCACAGTATGCGCCCAGGCGGGCCGGCCGGTAAGGCGTGCGCACCAGGATCTTGACGCATCGTTGACGCGGACTCCGGCGCATCGCCGACGCGGACGGTCCGCCCGCCGGTGCGCCGCCTGTTCGTGCCCGGGCGGGCACGCGGTACCGCCCTCGGAGTGATCATGTGGCCCTGGCGGCCCCGCTGCCGACTTGATCCACTGTCGGCAGGCAGCCGACGCGGCACCGTCGGCCGAGTGGACGGGAACCGAGGAGAACCACGCGATGCGCGAACACGTCACCACGACGCAGCGGGCGACCCGGCCGACCGGGGTGCCGAGCCGGTGCGCCGCAGACCGTCCGGACCGGCGGCCACGGCGGCGCCCGCCCCCGGCAGGCCCAGGAGCCCGCACGAGGTGACGGCCCTGCAACGGGCGGTGGGCAACGCCGCGGTGACCCGGATGATCGAGCAGGAGCGCCACGAGCACGGCCCCGGCTGCGCGCCCCACGCGGCACCGCCGTGCAGCGGGCGCCGCTGAACCTGTCCCGCCCGGGTCAAGGCGGGGCGCCCCGGCTGCCGTTGGACTCCGGGGCACCACCGAGGACAGCTGCCGAGCGATCGGTCTTGCCGTGGGGCGGTGCTCGTGGCTCGGGCAGTGCTATCGTCCCGGTAGGCGAAGTGCGGCGTCGGAACGCTTCGCTGGTCACTGCGGTGGCTCTCAGGCGCGAGTACCGGAACGCACCCGGTCGAGGTCGAGCGCCCTGTGGCACCGCGTTGCACGACAGCCGGTTGTGACCGGCCCGTGGTCCTTCTCGCGGATCGCCGACATGCCTGTGCCCATCCTCGCCGGGCCTGACCTTGCGAGGGGAAGCCCATCATGACCACTCTGGTCATCGGAGCCCGAGGCGGCGTCGGCCGCCATGTCGTCGACCAACTGCTCACTGCCGGCGAACGAGTCCGCGCCTCGGTGCGCGACCCGCGGGCCGGATCCGACCTGCCGACCGCGGCCGAAGTCGTGACCGCCGACCTCACCCGGCCCGAAACACTGCGTCAAGCGCTGGACGGCGTGCGCAGAGTGTTCCTCTACGCCACGCCGGCCACTGCCGCACGCTTCGCCGCGGTGGCCACCGAGGCGGGACTCGAACGCGTCGTCCTGCTCTCCTCCGGCAGTGTTCTGCTGCCGGGGACCGAGCACAACGCGATCGCCCGGGAGCATCGTGCGGTCGAGGACGCGCTGTCAGCCGCCGGTCTGCCGTGGACGCCGGTGCGGCCACTGGTCCTGGCCAGCAACAGCCTGCGCTGGGCGGAGTCGATCAGGTCGACCGGCAGGGTGCGGCTGGTCCATCCCGACGCCGTCACGGCGCCGGTCCACGAACGCGACGTCGCCGCCGTCGCCGTCACGGCACTGGGCATCGGCGCCGGGGACGCGATGGCGACCGACCCGTCCAGCGCCGCTGCGCTGACCGGACCGGAACTGATCTCGCAGCGTCGCCAGGTCGAACGGATCGGGCAGGCGATCGGCAGGACTCTGCGCATCGAGGAGCTCTCCCCGGACCAGGCCCGCGAACACTACGGTCGCTTCACCGAGCCGGCCACGGTCGAGGCGATCCTGCAGTTCCTCGCCTCGGCCGCGACCGGCGGGTCGCCGCGTACGCCGACCGTGCGGCACGTGCTGGGCCGGCCCGGCCTCAGCTTCGAGCAGTGGGCCCGCGACCACGCGAAGGACTTCGCCTGAGGACTCACGACCGCTGAACCCCCAGGTCACCAGCGTGCCACAGCGACGCGCACCTGTCGTCTGTGGTGCCGGAGCCCGGGGGTTCGGCACCGAGCACGGCTGTGCCGGCTGGCGCGCTACTCGCGCGCGCCCGCAGCCTCCACCGCTCGCCGGTGCGTCGCCCGCCCCGTCGCTGCCGCCGCCGTGACCACGGTGACGAGGGTGCAGAGCGCGATGGTCAAGGAGCTGCTGCCACGGGACCACCGTGGGTGCCGACGCCACCAGCCGTACCGGCAAGGCGTGTTGGGTGGCCGCGGCGAGCCCGGTCGCGACGGCGGCGAGCACGGTGCCGACGACCACCGCCACGGCCGACTCGGCCGCGGCCACCCGGACGATCCGCACCGTGCCGGTCGCCGGGTCGGATGAACGGGCTGCGGATAGGCTGAATCCGCACGTCAATGGCCGTGGGCGGCCGGGGAGGGTTCGAGACGGTGGAGAAGATGGGCGAGTTGGACGACCTGCGGGCGCGGCTGGCGGCCTTGGAGGCGGAGGTCGGCCGACTGCGGGAGGAGTCCGCGGCGGCTCACGCGGCGGCGGTGGGGCGGCGCGCGGCATCGGTGGGGCGCACGACGAGGGCGGTGACGCGTACGACCACGAGGACGGCAGGCGCGGCTGCGGCCGGAACCGCCCGGGACGGCGCGGAGGACCGCACCGCCGCGCCCGGCCACACCCAGGTACCGCAGGCGGTCCGCGTGGACCGGGTCGAGCAGCCCCAGTCGATGACCAGCCTCGCCGACGTCGTCGGCGTCATGGTCTCCGGCCAGAACGAACAGACCCGGGTCCTGCGGGCCCACGCGCGGACCCTGGAGGCCCAGAGCAGCACGCTCGCCAAGCACGGGCAGTTCCTGGAGAGCCTGCTGGCCGGCCAGGAGGCCCTCCAGGAGGAGCTGCGCCGCTGAGGAGCCCCGGGACCCAGCGCCACGCCCGGGCGAGTCTCTCCGGTTCGCCGGATCTCACCTCCGCTGTACGACACGCACGGGTCCGTGCCCTCCTCGACTTGGGGTGGGCCGGGCGCTTGGATGGGTCCGGCCCGGACTCCCGGATGCGTCCGGCCTGGTCACCGTCCGGCCTGGTGACCGTTCGGGTGCGCCTGCGGGCGACCTCCCTTGGCGAGCCGAGGAGCCACCACCGTGAACGACACGACCGATCCCGAGCCCGGTCCGGACTGTGATCCCGAGCGCGATCCCGCCCCCGCCGCCGTGGCCCGGCGGATCGCCGAACGGCGTGAGCACCTCGGCCTCACCGAGGAGTCCCTGGCCCGCCAGGCGGCGATGGCCCCCCGCTACCTGCACCACCTGCTCGACGCCGGACCGACGTTCGACCCCGGCGGGTTCGTCCGGATCGCCGCCGCCCTCGGCATGAGCCGCGACGAACTCCTGGAGGGCCGTCGCGACGCCCCGCCCGGCCATGGCGGCCCGGGCCCGCGGCCTCGGCTGCTCGCCCTGACCGAGGCCGAGTGCTGGGACATGGTCGGCACCCACGGCGTCGGCCGGATCGGCCTGCCGGTGCGGCCGGGGCCGGCGGTCTACCCCGTCAACTATGTGGTCGACCGCGCCTCCTTCGCCTACCGCACGGGCCCCCGCACCGGCACCGCCCCGGAGGAGGGCGCCGCGGTGTCCTTCCAGGTCGACCACATCGACGAGTACCTCGGGCGCGGCTGGAGCGTCCTCGCCCTCGGCACGGCTCACTACGTGAACGACCCGGAGGAACGGCGGCACCTCGACGGCCTCCCCGGCGCGGCCCCCTGGGCGGGCGGGGACCGGCCCTCCTGGGTGCGGATCCGACCCGCCGAGATCACCGGCCGCCGGCTGGTCACCGGCTGAGCGAAGCGGGAGCCGGGACACCTGCGCGTCCCGCACGCTCCGGGGGCAAGTCCTCTACCAGCGCGCCGCGTTGGGTGGCCGGCTGGCGGTGGGGCCGGAGAGGAACGGCGGCTGCCTCCGGGGGATACTCCTCGGATGGATCACGGATCAAGGGCTTCCTGGACCAACACCACCCACGACTGGGCCGCCGCCGTGGACGCGGAGCACCTCGCCGGCATCCGCCGCGATCCCGGGCGCTACGCGCCGGGCGGGCTGGAGCACCTCGTGCTCGAGGTGGTCGCGTATGCGGCCGACGAGGCGGCCGGCCGGGGCGCGGGGCGGTGCCTCGTCACCCTGTGGGCCGACGGCTCGGTCTCGGTACGGGATGACGGCCGGGGCACCGACACCCGGGTCGACGAACACGGCAAGGTGGTCAAGAAGCCGGTGATGGCGACCAAGGACCTGCGCTTCTTCGACTCCCCGGCGGCCTCCCCGGAGACGGAGCGGCTGCCGGACGGCCGACCACGTCGGGGCATGTCCGTCGTCGCCGCGCTCAGCAGCCGACTGGTCCACACCAACCGACGCCACGACGGAGCCTGGAGCCAGCGCTACGAGCACGGCATCCCGGCGACCGGCCTCGACCCGATCGAGCCGGACGGCACCACCGGCACCTGCGTGACCTTCCTGCCGGACGCTTCGTTGCTCCCACCGAGCCCGTTGGACGCGGACCGGCTGGTCCGGTGGGCCGCGCACTGGCCCGCCCTGGACCTCCGGGTCGAGGACCGGCGAGGCGGCGCGTAACGGGTGCGGGCGTGTGGGGCGGGTGTGGCTGGGCGTCGCCCTGGGCGTGGTCATCCTGACAGTGGGGCGACCGGCCCCGGGAACCGCACGCGCGGCTGACCCCGCCTGGGGCGTTCGCCGGTGTGCTGACCATGAGCCCGTCTTGTAGCGGGCGCTACGCGTCGCTACGCTCGCCGCTATGAAGCAGCTGAACGTCCGACTGGACGACGCCGTGCACGAGGCGCTGGAGCAGCGCGCCGAGGCGGCCGGGATGAGCCTGCCGGACTACGCGCGCAAGGTGCTGGCGGAGGAGGCGGACGAGCGGCGCGAACGGTTCCTGACCGCGGCCGCCCACTTCGCGCAGGCCTGGGGACCGGCGTTCGAGGCGGAGTTCGGGCCCTCCCCGCGCAGTTCACGCGAGGCCGCGGCGGACGCGGCGTGATCTTGCGGATCGACCGGGCCTGGCTGCTCGACCTCGTCCACCACTTTCTGCCGAACGACCCCGCCGTCACCGACTACGGCACCCTCGCCGCCGCGGTCGCCCGCCACGCCGACGCCGTGCTGGACGTCCCCGTCTACGGCGCCGTTCACCAGCGCGCCGCCGCCCTGATGCACCAACTGATCCGCGTCCCGGCCCTGGAAGCCGGCAACGAGCACTTCGCCGCCGTGGTCGCCGCCTCCTACCTCAGCGCCTCCGGCGTCATTGTCACCGCCGAACCCGAGCAGGCCGTCGCCCTCGCCGCCCGCATCCGCGCCGGTGGCATCGACGTCCGGGAGGCGGCTGCCGCGATCCGCACCTGGTTCCACTGACCACCACGGCAGTCGGGTGAGGCCAGCCTGGTGTGGAGCGGAGCAGGTCTCAGCCGGCGTTGCGACGGGTGGCGTCGAGGTGGAACCCGATGTAGCGGGGGGAGGGTCGGGGGGCCGACGGCGGCAATGCCCGTGCCGCCTTCCTCCTCAGCCACCGTCCGGCTCCACTCGATCAGCGTGGGATCGCCGGGCTTCAGACCGGGCCTGTACGAACGGGGCGAGGGCCGACGGCGCAGTCCCCCCGGGCGGCGTGTCGGGTGGCGGATCGCGGGGCGGGACGGGAGGGTGACCTGCGGGGGACCTCACGAGGAAAGGGCGAGAATGCCTGACGTCACCACCCCGTACGCAGCCGGCACCCCCTGCTGGGTCGACCTGATGGCGAAGGACCAGCAGGCCGCGCTGGACTTCTACCGTGACCTCCTCGGCTGGCAGGGCCAGCCGGGCCCGGCCGAGTTCGGCGGGTACGCGCTCTGCGAGCTCAACGGCAAGGCGGTCGCCGGCATCGGCCCGACGATGGCCCCCGAGGGCATGCCGGAGCCGCCCACCGTCTGGACCAGCTACCTGTCCACCACCGACGCCGAAGCCACCCAGAACGCGATCGTGGCAGCCGGCGGCACCCTGCTGGTCCCGGTGATGGACGTCGGAGACCTCGGCCGGATGCTGGTCGCCGCAGACCCACAGGGCGCGGTGTTCGGCGTCTGGCAGCCCGGAAATTTCTTCGGCGCCCAGGTGGTCAACGAGCCCGGCGCGCTGACCTGGAACGAGCTGCACACCA
Organism: Kitasatospora sp. NPDC029312; assembly: GCF_055569215.1. Classification (NCBI taxonomy): domain Bacteria; kingdom Bacillati; phylum Actinomycetota; class Actinomycetes; order Kitasatosporales; family Streptomycetaceae; genus Kitasatospora; species Kitasatospora sp. NPDC029312. The sequence goes on from NZ_JBVHXY010000017.1 coordinate 130,893, forward strand.
GCGACGTCGCGAGTGCGACTGCCTTCTACCGCGAGGCCTTCGGCATCGAGGTGGAACCGATGGAGGACGCCGATCAGTACTGGCAGCTGAAGGTGGGTGGCCGCGCCGTCGGCGGCGCCACGCTCCTCGCCAACGACCCGCCCGGCACCCCGGCGCACTGGCTGACCTACTTCTCGGTCGACGACGTGGACGCCTGTGCCGACGTGGTGGTCAAGCGCGGCGGCACCGTCCTCGCCCCGCCCTTCGACATGATGGCCGGTCGGATGGCAGTGGTCGCCGACCCCCAGGGCGCGCCGTTCGCCATGATCAAGCCGATGCCGAGCTGAGCCACCGGACCACCGAAGACCCTCGCCCCGTCCGTCCGGAACCCGGACGGACGGGGCGAGGCCTGCGTCAGGAGGAGGCGCCGGCGCCGAACCACCTGGCCAGCGCGTCGAGCAGGGACTGCTGTTCGTCGCCGACCCACGCGACGTACCCGTCGGGCCGTAGCAGGACGGCCGGCACGTCCAACTCCTCGCAGGCGTCCGCGACATGGTCGACGCGGTCGGCCCAGCCCGGCACTGCGAGCCGGCCGCCGGTCCGGTCGAGCAGCAACCCGCGGCCGCCGTGCATCAGGTCGTACAGGCGGCCCTCCTTCAGCCGGACGTCCCGCAGCCGACGGCCGAGCAACTCATGGCCGTCGCCGAAGTCGTAGCGGACGCCGACCGCGAAGACCATCTCGGTGATGTACCGGTTCACCTCCTCGAAGTCCATCAGCCGTGAGAGCAGGCCCCGCAGCGCGGCCGGGCCCGGGCCGGTGCCCAGCAGTGTCATCTGCGCTCGGGTGTTGTCCAGCACCATCGCCCCCACCGGGTGGCGTTCGGCGTGGTAGCTGTCCAGCAGATCGGCCGGCGCCCAGCCGTGCACCGCGGCGGCGAGCTTCCAGCCCAGGTTGTAGGCGTCCTGGATGCCGAGGTTGAGGCCCTGACCGCCGGTGGGAGGGTGGATGTGCGCCGCGTCGCCGGCCAGGAAGGCCCGGCCGACCCGGTAGCGCTCGGCCTGCCGGGTGGCGTCGCCGAAACGGGAGAGCCAACGCGGCGAGTGCGCACCGAAGTCGGTGCCCGAGGTGGCCCGCAGCTGTTGCCGGAACTCCTCCAGGGTGGGCGTGGTGTCCCGGTCCTCGGCCACCGCTTCGGCGGGCACCACCACGCGGTACACCCCGTCCCCGAGCGGGATCGCGCCGAAGCGCAGCTGGGTCCGGCGGACCTCCGTCACGACGGCCTCGATCCTCTCCGGCGCCTCGGCCAGCGAAAGCTCGCCCAGCAGCGTGTCCACCTCAGAGGGCTCGCCGGGGAAGCCGACCCCGAGCAGCCTGCGCACCGTGCTGCGCCCGCCGTCGCAGCCGACCAGGTAGCGCGAGCGCAGTCGGGTGCCGTCCGCCAGCTCGACGTCGACCCCCTCCTCGTCCTGGCGCAGCCCGACCACTTCCCGGCCGCGCCGGATGTCGGTGCCGAGTTCGAGGGCGTGCTCGTTGAGCAGCCGTTCGGTGACCGGCTGCGGGGTGCTCAGGCCGTACGGGTGGCCGGTGTCCATGGTCTGCGGCCACGGCTTGTGGATGTGCCCGAAGAAGCCGCCGACCGAGAACTTCGCACTCACCGCGAGGAACCGGTCCAGCAGCCCGCGCTGGTCCATCATCTCCACGCTGCGCACGTGCAGGCCTTGGCCGCGGGACTGCGCGGTCGGCGCGGTCAGCCGCTCCAGCACCACCACCCGCACGTCGTGCAGCCGCAGTTCGCTCGCCAGCATCAGCCCGGTCGGCCCGCCGCCGACCACGATCACGTCGATCATCAGTACTTCCCCCATGGGTTCGCGCGAGGCCTGCACGCGGGACAAAGGCGTGCATGTGTCGCGAACAGAAGATTCCGGATGTTCCGGCCTCGGGCGACGATTCTGCGCCATGACGGGGGCCTTGCCGCAAGGCCCCCCGGGCGCGGTACGTTGGTAGTGGCAGGGAGGCTGTGACCTCCCTGCTTCTTCGTTTCCTCCGCGCCTTGCGGTGGGCCGTAGCGCCACCGCCGCCGGGGACGAGGTCCGCAGCCGGACCGTCGAATCGATCAGCTCGGGCATCACGCCGTCATGCCCGCCATCGAGTCCGGAGCCCGGGAGCGTCCGGTCCAGGGTCCAGGGTCCAGGGTCCAGGAGCTCCCGCCGTGTCCGTACCGTCGGCCCGCCCGGTACCGTCGCGCTACGACCGCAGAGGAAGGACCCGGCATGGACCAGCGCACCGCCGACGAGGAACAGCCGGCCGACTACCGCGGCCTGATCCTCGACTTCGTCGGCGTCCTCACCGAGGGCGTCCGGGAGGCGACGGGCGCATGGGCCCTGGCCGAGGGGCTCGACGCGGACACCTGGCACCGCACCCTGACCGCCGACCCCGTGGTGCGGCAGCTGTACACCGAACTGGAGCACGGCCGGATGCGGCAGGCCGAGTGGAACACCCGCACGGCGGCGGTCCTCGGGGTGGACAGCGACAACCTGATGGGCCGGGCCTGGGCGGCGGTCCGCCCGGCCGCCGACATGGTCCGGCTCGCCCGGGCGGCCCGCCGTGCCGGGTACACCGTCGCGATGCTCTCCAACAGCTTCGGGCTGGACCCGTACGACCCGTATGAGGCGACCGGCGTCTGGGAACTGTTCGACGTCGCCGTGGTGTCCGAACGCGAGGGCATCGCCAAGCCCGACCCGGCGATCTACCGGACGGTCCTCGCCCGCATGGGCCTGGCCGCCGTCTCCTGCGTGTTCGTCGACGACCAGCCGGCGAACCTGCTCCCGGCCGCCGAACTCGGCATGACCACCGTCCTGGCCGACGGCCTCCCCGGAACGGCCCGGCACCTGGCCCACCTGCTCGGCCTGGACCTCGACAGCCCGGCCACCGAACCCGCGGTGGCGGTCACTTCGGATGCAGCACGGCCCTGACGATTCCGCGGACGCGGTCGTACGTGATGACCTCGCGCTGCTCGACGGCGAGCGGGTGGTCGGTGGGCTCCAGCTCGATGAACGGCCACTGCCCGACCGGCCGGGTACGGACGTCGGTCCTCAGGTCGATGGTGCTCGGCGAGTACAGCGGCAGATCCGTGGTCAGCCGGCCGCCGGCGGCGGCCCCGCGCTGAGGGCCGCCGCCGGCGCGGGGGTTCGCCGTCAGCCGTTGCCGCCGCCCGCCTTGAGGACCTGGGCCGCCGCCACGCCGGCCGCGCTGTTGCCGTGGCCGCCGCCCTCGACCTCGGCGGCGACGGCGAGGTCGTTGCGGTAGGCGATGAACCAGCTGTTGGTGGCCTGGGCGGAACCGGCCTCCACCGTGCCGGTCTTGGCGCCGATCTGGCCGCTCAGCCCCGACATCGGGGCGCGGGCGGTGCCCTGGGTCGCGGTCCTGGCCATCATCGCGCGCAGGTCGCGGGCGATGTCCGCCGGCAGCTTTCCAGGCGCGGTGGCGCGCTTGACGTCCTCCCGAAGGACGGGCTGACGGAACGTTCCGCTCTGCACGGTGGCGGCAACCGAGGCCATCAGCAGGGAGTTCACCTGGATCTGGCCCTGCCCGATGTACTCGGCCGCCGCCTCGTCCTTGGTGCCCGGCAGCGGGATCGTGGCGTCCCGGCTCGGCACGCCGATGTGCCACTGCAGGCCGAGGCCGAACTGGTCGCGGGCCACCGCCGCCAGGGTGCCCGGCTGCAGCTTCTCCAGGCCCTTGTCGATGAAGCCGGTGTTGCAGGAGCGGGCGAAGTCGTCGGTGAGCGTGGCGTTGGGGAATTCCCCCGGCTCGTCGTTGTGCCAGGCCCTGGGGGAGTAGGTGGTCTCCTTGCACGGTACGACGGTGTCCGGGCTCACGCCCGCCTCCAGCAGCGCGGCGGAGGTGATCACCTTCATCGTCGAGCCCGGCGCCTGCCCGCCCCCGATCGCGCGGTTGAATCCCCCCTGCGGGGCGTAGGCCATCGCCAGGATCTGCCCGGTGCTCGGCTGGACGGCCACCAGCGAGGCGGGCTTGCCACCCGCCGACTGCTGCTTGACCGCCTCCTCGGCGACCTGCTGGAGGTCGGCGTCCAAGGTGAGCTTGACCTGCGGCGCGCTCGACGGGGTCAGGACGAACAACTGCTCCGAATCCTGGGACCCGCCGCCGGACAGCACCACCGCCTGCCCGGTGACGACCGTCGCGCCGTCGGCCGGGGCGATCTGCGGCAGCACCCCGCGCAGCGACGGGAAGGCGTCCAGCGGACGGCCCTTGCGGTCGGTGGGCTTCGACACCGGGTTGGCCAGCGGGCGCACGGCGATCGTCTTGCCCCCACCGAGCTTGGGGTGGACCACGCTCGGCGCCCAGCGCACCAGCGTCCGCCCGTCCGCCGCCCGCATCACACCCACGACGCTGTCGTACTCCCAGGCCTGCGACGACTCGTCGAACTCAGCCCGCACCTTGAAACCGACGGCGGGCTCACTCGGGGTGCCGGCCGAGGCCGGGCCCGTGCCGGTCAGGGTGAGCGACTTGGCCGGCACCCCGTCGTGGAACGAGGCCAGCGCCGCCCGGGCGGCCTCCGGGCGGTCGGTCATCCCGCCCGCCACCGTGAAGTCCCCCCGCCCCCAGGCCGCCAGGAACTCCTTGGCCACCGCCTCGGCCTGCTCGGCGCTCGGCGGCTGCTGCGCCGCGCCCGTCGCGGCGGCCGGCTTGCCGCCGTCCTCGGAGGAGCCGCCCGACACGGCGCTCACCAGGTTGTACGCGCCGTATCCGCCGATCCCGACGAGCGCGGCGAAGACCCCGCCCACCGCCACCAGCGCGGCCCGGCGCGCGCCCGAGCGGCGCGCGGGTTCCTCCTCGTAGCCGACGTAAGCCCCGTACTCCCCGGACTGCGCGTCCTCCCCGTACGCCGCGTACTCCTCGTACTCCGTGTACTCGGCGTTGCCGGCGCGCTCCTGCTCTTCGTGCATTCTGTTGTGCCCCCCATGCGAATGTCCTGATCACGGCCCGTCCCCTCCGCGTTCCCGGCACCACCGGTCGGGCGAAGGGTCGTTCGGGCCCGGACCAGAGTAGTACCGCCCGGGGACGGACGACCATCGGCCCCGGTAGCGCGGCGGGCTCCATGTGTTGCTCCGAGGTCACGGTCTCGCCAAGTCCCGTGCAAACGCCCCCTGATCATGGTGGGTTCGTGTCGAACCCGGTCCGCGGGGGGAACATCCGAGCACGGACGCGAACAACAGGAGACATGGTGGCGGTCGACGGCAGCAACATGGCGCACGCTGTGATCGAGACGGCGGTGAAGGAGCGCACGCGTCTCCAAACCGGCCGCAGCCGGACGACGGCGCTGGTGGTGCTGGGGTTGTTCGCGGCCTTCGGCCTGTTCCTGGCGCTGGTGGTGGGCAAGTCCGACCCGACGAGCGCTCCGACCTGCGACGGCAAGACCATGACCCGGGACACCGAGTGCCGGATCTGGTCCAATCACGGGGGCGGGGGCACCTACAGCTACGACGAGATGATCGACCGCCGGGAGTCTTCCAACGGGGTGTGGCGAGTGGTCGGCTTCGGCGGCGCCGGCCTCGCCGTGGTCGGGATGGTGATGGCGGCCAGCAAGCTCGATCCGAAGCGCCCCTGGGGCAAGCCGGTCGCCGAGTTCTGCCCGCGTTGCCACCAGCCCACGCTGCGGGAGAAGTTGACCGTGCACACCATCTCCCGTGGGCGGACCAACTACCGCTACAGCGGCATAGTCACCCTCTGCACGCCCGTCTGCGGCTTCACCGCGGTGCGCCAGCGCTGACGGCGAGGCTGACGGCGAGTGGGCCGGCCGGGCCGGGAAGGCCGATGGCACAGGTGCCGCGGCCAGGGGTACGTCCGATGACCCGGCTGCCTGGACCCCCCCGGGACGGCAGGGGTCAGTCCGCCAGGCCCAGCGGATCCGGGGCGGTGGCGATCAGCTCCGGGCCGTTGGGCGCGCGCACGCTGTTGACGGCGGGCGGGACGGCGCGCACCCGCAGGTCGCCGTCGCCGGGGCGGCGCAGCAGGTGGTGGAGGTCGGTGGGATCGGTGTGGGCGGGGGAGAGCCAGGTGGGCACGTCGTCGGGGGCGATGGTGAGCGGCATCCGGTCGTGGACGCGGCCGGCGGAGTCGGTGGCGTCGGTGGTGATGATGGTGGCGGTGGCGAGCCAGGCGAGCGGGTCGTCGTCGGCGCGGCCGGGGTCGCGCCAGAACTCGTACAGGCCCGCCATCAGCATCACGCCGCCGGTGCTGAGGAAGTACGGCTGCTTGTACTTCTTCCGGTGGGCGGTGGCGGGGACTTCGCGCCACTCGAAGTAGCCGTCGGCGGGGACGACGCAGCGGCGGGCGGCGAAGGCCTTGCGGAAGGCGGGCTTGGTGTCGACGGTCTCCGAGCGGGCGTTGATCATCCGGGCGGCGCCGGACGGGTCCTTGGACCACGATGGGACCAGGCCCCAGCGCAGCGGGCGCAGTCGGCGCTGCACCTCGCCGGTCTCGCGGTCGACGCGTTCGAGCACGGCCGGGATCGGATCGGTGGGGGCGACGTTCCAACTCGGCGCGAAACTCTCGGCAGGGTCCCAGCGGAGTTCGCCGAGTAGCGAGACGAGGTCCTGGGGCGTGGTGGTGGAGACGAAGCGGCCGCACATGCCCCCAGCCTGCCACCCGGCGCGGACGATCGGCGAGAACGGCGGCCGGCTCAGCGTGCCGGGCGTCCGCCCGGGCTGCCCGGGTCGCGGCTGCCCGGCGCCCGGCCGCCCGGGGTATGGCCGAACGTGCGGCGGAAGACGTCGATGAAAGTGCTGGCCGAGGACCAGCCGCAGCGGTGCGCGACGGCCGTGACGGGCACGCCCTCGGCGAGCAGCACCAGGGCGTGGTGCAGGCGCAGTTGGGTGCGCCACTGGGGGAAGGTCAGCCCGAGATCGGCGCGGAAGAGCCGGGAGAGGGTGCGGTCACTGGCGCCGACGGCGCGGCCGAGCTCGGCGAGGGTGCGGGGGTCGGCGGGGTCGGCGTGCAGCAGTGCGCACAGGGCCTGGAGGAGCGGGACGGTGGGGGTGGGCAGGTGCAGGGGCTGCTGGGGCGAGGCGCGCAGTCGGTCGAGCAGGACGGCGCGCAACCGGGAGCGTTCGGGGCTGTCGTCCTCGGGGGCCCGGGTGTAGGCGATGATCAGTTCGCGCAGCAGCGGACCGACGGCGAGCACGGTGGGCCGGTCGAGGGCGAGCGGGTTGTCGCCGGCGGGCAGGCCGACGAGGTGGAGCTCGAGCTCGCCGTGCGCCTGGTGGGCGTGGACGGTGCCGGCCGGGATCCAGAGCGCGCGGTTTCCCGGGGCGACCCAGGAGCCGGCGTCGGTGGTGATCGCGACGACGCCCCGGGCGGCGTAGGCGATCTGGTGGTCGTCGTGGCGGTGGGCGTCGATCCCGGCGCCGGGCGGCAGGAGCTGGGCGCGGGTCGGTGCGACGGGATCGTGGCGGATCTTCGGCATCAGCTGGCAGATTATCGGAAGTCAGACAGCCGGCGTCGGGCCGAGCATGGCGGGATGCTGAAACGAGCGTCAGAAGATCAGACAAAGGGTGCGTCGGGAAACCGGACGGAACCGCAGGCCCTGTGGCCGTACACCAGAGCGATCACACTGCTGTCCGTGGGCCACTCCTGCGTGGACGTCTACCAGGGCGCGGTGGCCGCGTTGGTGCCCTTCCTCGTGGCCGAGCGCGGCTACGGCTACGCCGCCGTGTCGGGCGTGGTGCTCGCCGCCTCGCTGTTGTCCTCGGTGGCGCAGCCACTGTTCGGGGCGCTCACCGACCGCTGGCCGCTGCCCTGGCTGCTGCCGGTCAGCACGCTGCTGGGCGGCGCGGGCATCGCGCTCAGCGGCGTGGGCGGCTCGTACGGGCTGACGCTCGCCTGCGTGGCGCTGTCGGGCGTCGGGGTCGCCGCCTACCACCCGGAGTCGGCGCGGGTCGCCAGGTCGGTCACCCAAGGCAGCGGCGCCGGCCACCGGGGGATGGCGTGGTTCTCGCTGGGCGGCAACCTGGGCTTCGCGGCCGCGCCGTTGCTGGTCGCCGCGGTGGTGGGGACGGGCGGGCTGCGGCTGACCCCGTTGCTGGCGCTGCCGGCCCTCGCGGGCGCCGTGCTCTGCGTGCCGGTGCTGCGCGAGCTGGCTCGTCGGCGCGCCTCCGGGGCGAGCGCGGCGCCGAAGGCGGGCCGGGACGACCGGGCCTCCTTCGTGAAGCTGTCGCTGGCCGTGGTGTGCCGCTCTATCGCCTTCGTCGGCCTGAGCACCTTCCTGTCGCTGTTCGCCACCCAGCGCCTCGGCGGCGGTACGGCGGCCGGCACGGCGGCCCTGGTGGTGCTGTACGCGGGCGGCGCCGTCGGCTCGGTGCTGGGCGGTGCGCTGGCGGACCGGTGGGGCCGGGTCGCGGTGGCCCGCTGGTCCTACCTGGTCGCGGCGGTGGCGGTGGCCGGGGTGCTGCTGGTGCCGGGCCCCGCGCTGTACCTGTTCGTCGCGCTCACCTCGGCGGGCCTGTACGTGCCGTTCTCGCTGCAGGTCACGCTCGGGCAGGACTACCTGCCCACCCGGATCGGCACCGCGAGCGGGATCACCCTCGGCCTGACCGTCAGCATCGGCGGCCTGGCCGGTCCGCTGATCGGGGCCCTCGCGGACGCGACCTCCCTGCGTACGGCGCTGCTGCCACTGGTGGCGATGCCGGTGCTGAGCTGGGCGCTGTTCCGGGCGCTCCCGGAGCCCGCCGTCCCCGAGGAGGAGCCGGCGCCCGTCGCGATCAGGCCCTGATCAGGTGGGGCGGCGCCTCGACTTCGTTGCGACGGACTTCCGTCGGTCCCCCTGCCGTCGCGAGCGTGCCCGAACCGTCGCCAGCGCACTGGCGCGTGCCCGTCATCGGCCGACGGCCCGTCACTTCCGAGTCAACCGCTGCCGCTCGCCCCGTCGTTGTCGTGATCCGGCGGCCGCGCGGCTCGGCGGCGCATGTGCCTCGCGAATCGGGATAGACGAGCGGGCGGAAGCCACCGCTCACTCGGAAGGAGCCTCTCGTGACCGACACCGCCCGCCTCCCCGGAGCGCTCGAGCACCGCTGGTCCTGGCAGATACGGGGCGCCTGCCGCACCGTCGACAGCAACATCTTCTTCCACCCGACCAATGAACGCGGCGCTGCGGCGAAGCAGCGCGAGCAGGTGGCCAAGTCGGTGTGCGCCCGTTGCCCGGTGCTCGCCGAGTGCCGGCAGTACGCCCTCGACGTCCGTGAGCCCTACGGCGTGTGGGGCGGACTGACCGAGGACGAACGCCGCGCCCTGATCGCCGGTTGGCACTCCCGACGCCCGGCGGCCGCCTGACCGGAGCGGACACCGCTGACCTGCGATCCCCCTGCCCGACCGCCACGTCGGAAGGAGATCCGTCTGGACGACCCGTCGTCATCGATGCGCGGGATGGCGGCCGTCACGCCGCTGCGACTGGGCGGCCGTGGGCGGTCAGGCCTTGATGGTGAGCCAGGCACCGAGGCCGCTGCAGCCGCGCGCGTCGTACGTGGTGCTGCGGTAGCCGGCCGGGATCGGCGAGTACGGGCAGGTCCAGATGCCGTTGCGGACGAGCTCGTGGAACCAGGCGCCGACGCCGCTGCAGCCACGGGAGTCGTAGTTCGTCAGCACGTAGCCGGAGACGATGGGCGATCCGGAGCAGGTCCACAGACGGTTCTGCGCGGGCTGCTGGAACCATGAGCCGTGGTTGTTGCAGCCGCCGGCGTTGTACATGGTGATGACGTAGCCGCTCGGGACGGGCGCCCCGGAGCAGGTCCAGCTGCCGGTGGCCGAGGCCGTGCCGGCCGTCGTACCGGTGAGGGCGGCCGCCAGCACGGCGACGGTCGCAGCGGCCCTTCCGGCACGGGACATCAGTTGGCGGAGGGTCCTGGTCACGGCGACACCGGTCCGATCGGTCGTCTCCCCACCGGCGGAGCGGCAGGGAGGGCGTAGTAGCGGGGACGCGCCGCACCCTATCGACGGTGATCAGCTCTTTGATAGGCCCGGATCGAATGCCCGCCACACCTGACCGAAAACTGTCCGTGATCCCGGCCTGGACCCTCCACGACCGCAGCCGCCGCAAGTCGATCTCGCCCGGCATGTGAACAGCCGTTCCGGGCAGACGTGATCGCGCAACGCAACCCCGTGCTTCCTCGGGAGTCGCTTCCCCGGGGGACGGCACGTACCCCGGCGGTGACACGGCAGTGGCGACCACGCAGCGGTCGCTCGGCGGATCGAAGCGAACGGGGAACAGCAGGGCCGGCCCGACGGGCGGAACAGGACGAGCGAAAGGGGATCTGTCATGGTCGATTCGGCGAAGGCATCCGAACACCGACAACCGTCGGAGCCGGGGGTGGTCGAGACCTGTCTGCCCGCGCGGTTGGACCGCTTGCCGTGGTCGGCGTGGCACTGGCGGATCGTGATCGGCCTGGGCACCGTGTGGATCCTGGACGGTCTGGAAGTCACGATCGTCGGCAACATGGCCGGCCGGCTCGCCCAGAACGGCAGCGGGATCGCCATCTCCACGAGTCAGGTGACCACGGTGGCCGCGGCCGTGTACGTGGCGGGCGCGTGCAGCGGTGCGTTGTTCTTCGGCTGGCTGACCGACCGGCTGGGCCGCAAGAAGCTGTTCATGGTCACACTCGCCGTCTACCTGGCCGCCACGGCGGTGACGGCGGCGTCGTGGACGGCGTGGTTCTTCTTCCTGTGCCGGTTCTTCACCGGTTTCGGCATCGGCGGGGAGTACGCGGCGATCAACTCCGCGATCGACGAGCTGATTCCGGCCCGGGTGCGCGGCAGGGTCGACCTGATCATCAACGGCAGCTTCTGGGTCGGCGCCGCCCTCGGCGCGTTCGCCTCCATCGCGCTGCTCAACACCGCGCTGTTCGCCACCGACGTCGGCTGGCGGCTGGCCTTCGGCATCGGCGTGGGCCTGGGCCTGGTGATCCTGCTCGTGCGCCGGCACGTCCCGGAGAGTCCGCGGTGGCTCTTCACCCATGGACGAGCCCAGGAAGCCGAACAGGTCGTCACCGAAGCCGAGCAGGCCGTCGAACGCGAGAGCGGACGACCGCTGCCCCCCGTCACCGGCGAGCCGATCCGCATCCGCGAACGCGAAGCACTCGGCTTCGGCACGATCGTCCGCACCGTCGTGGCCCGCTACCCCCGCCGCACCATCCTCGGGCTCGCCCTCTTCATCGGCCAGGCCTTCCTCTACAACGCCATCACCTTCGGCTACGCCGTCATCCTGACGACCTACTTCGGTGTGGCGGAGGGTGACACCGGCTACTACTTCGTGGTCATCGCGGTCGGCAACTTCCTCGGCCCGCTGCTCCTCGGCCACCTCTTCGACACCGTCGGCCGCAAACCGATGATCGCCGGCAGCTACATCGGCTCCGGCCTGCTCCTGTTCGCCACCGCCGCACTGTTCCAACACGGTTCGCTCTCCGCCGTCGGCATGACGGCCTGCTGGACGGTCGTGCTGTTCCTCGCCTCCGCCGGGGCGAGCGCCGCCTACCTGACGGTCAGCGAGATCTTCCCGCTGGAGACCAGGGCCCTGTCGATCGCCTTCTTCTACGCCGTGGGTACGGCGGTCGGCGGCATCAGCGGCCCGCTGCTCTTCAACGGCCTGGTCAGCAGCGGCAAGGTGTCCGACACCACCCTCGCCTTCTGCATCGGCGCCGCCCTCATGACGCTGGCCGGCCTCGTCGAGGCCGCGATCGGCGTCAAGGCCGAGCGCCGCAGCCTGGAGTCACTGGCCACACCGCTCAGCGCCGTCACCGCCCCGGCGAAGGGATAGCTCGCGCTGCGGTGGTCGCCTGCCGCCGAGCGGAGCACGAGGCGACCGCCTGACGGTCTCCGTCCGCCCCACCTGCGCGGGAAGTCGACCCGGCCGACTTCCCGCGCAGCGGTGCGGAGGCGGGCTTGGCCTCGGCGCCTCACCTCACCGCCCCGCGTCATAATTTGAACGTGTTCAATCGAGGCGTTAGGCTCGACGCCGGAGATGGAGGGGGAACTCATGAAGATCGTCATTCCCGGCGGCTCCGGCGCGCTCGGGACGCTGCTCGACCGCACCCTGAGGGCGGCCGGACACCGGGTGGTCACCCTCAGCCGCAGGCCCGAAGGGCCCCGGCAGGTCGGGTGGGACGGGCGGAACCTCGGGCCCTGGGCGGCGGAGGTCGATGGCAGCGACGCGGTGGTCAACCTGGCCGGGCGCAGCGTCAACTGCCGCTACACCGAGGGGAACCGGCGGGCCATGATGGACTCCCGGGTGCTCTCCACCCGGGCCGTCGGCCAGGCGATCGCCGCCGCCCGCCGCCCGCCCGCCGTCTGGTTGCAGATGAGCACCGCCACCGTCTACGCCCACCGGCACGACGCGCCCAACGACGAGCTGACCGGCGCGATCGGCGGCGAGGAACCCGACGCCCCGGCCTCCTGGCGGTACAGCATCGACATCGCCCGGGCGTGGGAGGACGCGCAGGCGCAGGCGGACACCCCGCACACCCGCCGGCTCGCGCTGCGCACCGCCGTCGTCCTCGGGCCCGAGCGCGGCGGCGCCCTCGACGCGCTCTCCTGGCTGGCCCGGCTCGGTGCGGGCGGCCCGATCGCGGGCGGCGCGCAGTACGTGTCCTGGATCCACGAACGGGACTTCGTCCGCGCCGTCGAGTTCCTCGTCGACCGGGACGAGCTCGCCGGCCCGGTCAACCTCGCCGCCCCGAACCCGCTGCCCCAACGCGAGTTCATGCGCGACCTGCGGGCGGCCTGGGGCATGCCGCTGGCACTGCCCGCCGCGCGCTGGATGGCCGAGCTCGGCGCCTTCGCGCTCCGCTCGGAGACCGAGCTGCTGCTGAAGAGCCGCCGTGTCGTGCCGACCAGGCTGCTCGATGCGGGTTTCGCCTTCGAGCAGCCGCACTGGCCGCAGGCCGCCCGCGACCTGGTGCGGCGGCTGCGCGGACGCTAGCCGGGCGGGCGCGGCCCCACGGGACCGCCGCCCGACGGCTGACGGGGCCGACAGAGAAGAAGGGCTGACGGCCTGGCCGACTACCGGTCCGCGGTGAGCTTCCCGGCCGCGCCCCAGCTGTCCGCCGGGTACTCCTGGATCCACACGTACACGCTCTCGGCCGGGACCTCCAGGGTCTCCACGAAGGCCTCGGTGACCTTCTTGACCAACTCGCGCTTCTGCTCCACGCTGCGGGGGCCCTGCTGGATGGTGACGATCGGCATCTTCGGCTCCTAACCGGGTTCTTGCTGAACTCTCCCGCCGGGTTCTTTCCGGCTGGGAACAGTCCACCCGATCGGGCCGCCCGCACCCAGACCCGATTCGCTCTGGCAGCGATCACGAATCCTGATCGTTCCACGTCGGGGGTGTCAGGCGGCAGGTCTCCAGGAGCAGCCGGGGGAGCGGGGCCGAGCGCCGTACGGCGATCGAGGTCGGTAGGGCCAGCGGGGTCCGGCAGGGGCGGAAGGCGATCCGATGGGCGTTGGTCATCCGGGCGTTGGCGGCGTACACCATCGTCCACATCGGCGTGCCGCTGCCGATCGAGGCCAGGGTGTCCTGGAGGGTGCTGTGCGGCGGGCCGGGGAGCGGCTGGAAGCCGGCTCGCGCGCAGGCGTCCAGGACCAGGTCCACCAGCGCCGGGTGGTTGCGGCGTTCGGTCAACTGCAGGGGCAGGTCCGCGAGTTCCGCGAGGTCGATGTCAGGCTGGTCGGCGCGGGCGTGCCGGGCGGGCAGCGCGATGAGCAACTCGTCCTGCCAGACGGGCAGGAAGCGGAGGTCGGGGTTGTCCTCCGCGACGGCGCCGCGCACGAAGACGGCGTCGAGGCGCCCGTCGGCCAGCCGGGCGAGCCGTTCCCGCACCGGGAGGGAGTGGAGTTCGACGCGCACCTCGGGCGCCCGTCGCCGGTAGGTGTCGAGGATCAGTTCCAGCCGCTCGCCGAGCCCGGTGACGGTGCCGAGCCGGAGCACGGCGGGTGCGGTCGGACTGGCGGCCAGGTCGGCGGCGAGGGCGCGGGCGGCGGCCTCGGCGGACAGCACGTCCCTGGCGGCGGGCAGGAAGCGCTCGCCGGCCGGAGTGAGCCGGACGTACCGGGGCGAACGGTCGAACAGCTCGACCTTCAACTCCCGCTCCAGCCGCCGCACCTGCTGGCTCACGGCGGGCTGGCCGAGCAGCAGCTGCTCGGCGGCCCGGCCGAAGTGCAGCTCCTCGGCGACGGCGACGAAGCAGCGCAGCTGCCGTAGCTCCATGTGGTCCCCCAGCTCGATGTACCGACCGCCCATGGTCCCAGGCCCGGAGACCGCCCCGGAGACGCCCCTGCTTCGGGGGACCGGTTCGGCATCGACCGGCTGCCGGATGGGCCCTGCGCGGTGGCCGTTCGCCGCCCGGTCAGGACGCCTTGGGCCGCGTAGCCGGTGTGGCGGCCAGCAGGTGATCCAGCACCCGCCCGAAGACGAGGCGTGCGGCGAAGGCCACCAGTGGGTCGAACAGCCGGGGCAGGCCGCTGATCCGCAGCTCCTCGGTCCAGACCACGGCGCTGCCGCCGCCCACCGGCCGGACCCGCAGTTCGGCGTAGCCCCGGACGACCCGACCCCGTTTCTCCAGCCGACACAGCTCCGGTTCGACCAGGGCGACGATCTCCATCGGATCGTCGAACCGCACGGGCCTGACTCCCGTGCGCGCCAGGACCACGTCCCCCACCGCCCGGCCGGTGCCGCGCGCCACGCCCACCCGGGTGAACGGCACCCGGTCGCCGTGCCGGGGCCATGCGGTGAGCCGGGCCCAGGCGTCGGTCGGCGGGAGCGGGCAGCGGCGGATCAGCGTGAAACGGGCCATGCGGCAGCCTAACCGGGCCGGTGGGCGAGGGGCCTACCGGTGATGTCGTCCCGGAGGGGCCTACCGGTGCAGGGCCGTGTCCCCCGGAGCCTCTCGGTCGGGGCGGACCGCCAGGGCGGTCGGCGCCGGGATGTGCTCCCGGTGGTCCGGCGGGTAGAACTGCCGGGCCCAGTGCCG
Source organism: Kitasatospora sp. NPDC029312 (assembly GCF_055569215.1). Lineage (NCBI taxonomy): Bacteria > Bacillati > Actinomycetota > Actinomycetes > Kitasatosporales > Streptomycetaceae > Kitasatospora > Kitasatospora sp. NPDC029312. The sequence continues at coordinate 145,905 of NZ_JBVHXY010000017.1, forward strand.
CATCGCGCCGATCGGCCCGTCACCGGCGGCGAGGCGCGGTGGGGAGAGGTACCGCTTCGTGGACCAGATCGGGAAGTCGTCCGAGGTGAACGCGAGGGTGTGTTTGAACATCGGACCGGCCAGCAGCCTGGTCGTCGTACGGCTGACCACCCGGGCGAGCGCCGGCGGCAGCCGGGCCGGCTCGTCCAGGGCGAAGCGGCTCGCCTGGCGCAGCTGCATCCGGCTGGGGGAGACCTGGGTGGCCATCACCAGTGAGCAGATCCGCAGGCCGAGCGACGGGGTGTGGACGTCCGTGTGCAGCGCGGCGAGGCCGTAGCCGTCGACCTCCACCCGCACCTCGCGCATCCCGAACAGCGGGAACTGCTCGCGCACGCGCATGGAGATGTGGAAGCGGTGCCCGTCGTACTCGACCGGGGCCGCCAGCTCTCCGTGCGGCCAGCCGTGCAGGGTGATGAAGTGGCCGAGATCGAAGGAGTTCTCCATGACGTCCTGGGCGTAGCCGGGCATCTCGAAGGAGGCGTGGCGCAGTGGCTGGTCGTCGAGCACGTGCCAGGCGGGGATCTCCCAGTCCGGTTCGCGGCCGTCGTGGTGGCGCCAGACGAAGACCGCGTCGTTCACCTCGTGCACCGGCAACCGGGAGAGCGCCGCCTTGGGCGGCGGCGTCCCGTACCCGGTCCGTACGCACCGGCCGTCGGCGTCGAAGGCGAACCGGTGGAACGGGCAGACCAGGTCGCCGTCCTCGACCTTGGCGAGCCCGAGGTGGGCGCCCAGGTGGGGGCAGTACGGTCGGACGGCGCGCAGCCGGCCGTCTTGCATGCGGTAGAGCACGACGTCCTCGCCCGCCAGCTGCCGGGTGATCACGGTGCCGGGTCGGAGCTCGGCGGAGAACGCGAGCGCGGCCCAGCCGTCGGGATAGGGCAGGGCGGCCGGCAGGGCCGCATCGGCAGGGGTCGGCCGGGAGCTGACGGGGTGGACGTGCTGGTGGGACACGCGGGGTGGGCCCTCTCCTGTCGGTCTGTCCGGCGCTGCCCCTCCCAGGCGATTAGCGTCCGAACCTGATGGAATTCCGATGCTAGTCACGGATCACGATCCTTTGCACGGTCAACCCCTTAGGAAGACATAGGTCTGATGATCAGTCATCCAGACGAGCGCGGGTCAAAGCTTGCTAAAGTCCGGTCCGCCCCCTAGATGTGCCATTGCACATGTCACATCATGCCTCCCATGAGAAAAGCCATCGCCCTCCTCGCGGCCGCCGCAGCCGTCGCGGCTTTGGGCGGCACCGCCGCCTCGGCTGCCGGGCCCGACGCCGCCGACCTCGTGGACGCCGGCCAGGGGAACCTCGCCTGGAGTTCCTGCGACGACCCGGCCACGCCCGCACTGCAGTGCGCCATGCTCGACGTGCCGGTGGACTACGCCGATCCACGCGGGCGCAAGATCAAGATCAAGCTGAACCGGCTCCCCGCCACCGCGCCCAAGGACAAGCAGCAGGGCCCGATCCTGCTCAACCCCGGCGGCCCCGGCGACTCGGGGCTCTGGATGCCCGCCTACATCTCCGGCCAGATCCCCGCCGACGTCGCCTCCACCTACGACTGGATCGGCTTCGACCCGCGCGGCACCAACGGCAGCGACCCCCATGTCGTGTGCGACGCCCACTACTTCGACGGCGAGCGCCCCGACTACCAACTGAGCCAGGGGACTTCGAAGGACTGGCTGAAGAAGGCGGCCGGCTACGCCGCCGACTGCGCGGCCGACTGGTCCTGGCTGCTGCCGCACATGACCACCGTCGACAACGCCCGCGACATGGACAGCATCCGCCGGGCGCTCGGCGTACCGAAGATCAATTTCTACGGCGGATCCTGGGGCACCTCGCTGGGTTCCACCTACGGCCAGCTCTTCCCCTCGCACGTACGGCGGATGGTGCTGGACAGCATCGTCGGTCCGACCATCAGCTGGTACGACCACAACGTCCTGCAGGACAAGGAGCACCAGCGCCGCTTCGACGCTTTCGCGGCCTGGACGGCCAAGGCCGACTCCGTCTACCACCTGGGCACCGATGCCGCCGCCGTGAAGAAGGCCTACGACCAGGTCGAGGACGCGCTGCGGAAGGACCCGGCCGACGCCGCCCCGGCACCGGGGAAGATCGGCCCCGCCGAGTTCGAGGACACCTTCTACGGCGGCGGCTACAACTTCCTGCGCTGGCCTCGGATGGCCACTGTGCTCTCCGCCTACGTCACCCGGCACGACACCCAGCCGCTGAACATCGCCTACAACAAGTACGCGGCCCCCGGCGCCGACGACGGCACCTTCCCCGCGTACAACGCGGCCCAGTGCACCGAGAACGCCTGGCCGCGCGACTGGGAGGTCTGGAAGAAGGACCAGGCCAAGGTCAACGCCGCCGCACCCTTCTACACGTACAACAACATGTGGTACAACGCCGCCTGCATGTTCTGGCCGTACCAGGGCAACCAGGCCGGTCGGCTGAAGATCACCGGCAAGGGCCTGCCCCCGGTCCTGCTCTTCCAGGCCACCGAGGACGCCGCCACCCCGTACGAGGGCGGCCTCGCCATGCACGACGCGCTGCCGGGCTCCAAGCTGGTCGTCCAGAACGGCGGCAGCTTCCACGAGATCCTCTTCCACGGCAATGCCTGCCTGGACGACACCTTCACCGCCTACCTGCGCGACGGCAGCCTGCCCCAGGGCAAGGGTCGGATCGCCAAGACCTGCGTGCCCGAGGACGACCCGACGCCGGTGTACGTCACCCCGCCGCCGGCGACCGCCAAGGCACTGACGGCCACGCCGGCCGCCCCACTCCCGCCCACCGACCCGGAAGCCGTGCACGGCGTACTGCGCTAGGAACGCCGCCGGGCCGGCCGCGACGGCTGCCGGGTTCGCCCGCCGAGCCGTGCGCGGGTGAGCGCACCGGATCGGAGGGGCCGGGGTCGGGTTCCGACCCCGGCCTCGGCCACCTCCGACAACCACCCTCGAAGGCCATCGCCGATGGGGCCACCTCCGACGGCGGAGCGCGTCCGCAGGTGCCTTCCCATCGCCCCTCCGCCTCCTTGCTCCGATCGGGTGATGGTCGGCGACTCTCCGGCTGTTCGGACGGTGGGGGGAGCCGGGTGGACGGCCGGTGAGCATAGGTTCGTCCCCGTGATCGGCAATGACGTGGTCCTGGCGTTGGTGGTTGCCACCGCGCTGGGCTTCGACTTCACCAACGGGTTCCACGACACCGGCAACGCCATGGCCACCTCGATCGTCACCGGTGCCCTGCCGCCGCGTGTCGCGGTCGGCGTCTCGGCCGTGCTGAACCTGGTGGGCGCGTTCCTGTCGACCGCGGTGGCAGCGACGATCGCCAGCGGGCTGGTGAACAGTCACGAGGTGACGCTGACGGTCGTCATGGCAGGCCTGACGGGCAGCATCCTGTGGAACCTGACGACCTGGTACGTAGGCATTCCGTCGAGTTCCTCGCACGCGCTGATCGGCGGCGTGGTCGGGGCCACCATGGCCGCGGCCGGCACCTCGGCCATCAAGTGGCAGGCCCTCGTCGCCAAGGTGATCGTGCCGGCCGCCCTGTCGCCGGTCATCGCCGGGGTGGTCGCCGCACTCGGCACCTTCCTCGTCTACCGGCTCACCCGCGGTGTCGCCGACAGCCCGCGCACACGCGGCTTCAAGACCGGTCAGATCGGCTCGGCCTGCATGGTCTCGCTCGCCCACGGCACCAACGACGCGCAGAAGACCATGGGCGTCATCACCCTGGCCCTGATCGCCAACGGAACGCTGAGCACCGGAGCGAAGGCCCCGACCTGGGTGATCGCCTCCTGCGCCGTCGCCATCGCCCTGGGCACCTACATCGGTGGCTGGCGGGTCATCCGGGCGTTGGGCAAGGGACTGGTGGAGATCGACGCGCCGCAGGGGATGGCTGCGGAGTCGTCCTCGGCCGCGGTCATCCTCACCTCCACCGACTTCGGCTACTCGCTCTCCACCACCCACGTCGCCACCGGGTCGATCCTCGGATCAGGGGTCGGCAAAAAGGGCGCGGTCGTACGGTGGAACATCGCCAACCGCATGGTGGCGGCCTGGCTGCTCACCCTTCCGGCCGCGGCACTGGCCGGCGCGCTGGCGTACTGGGTCGCCCACGCCATCGGCGGTACCACCGGCGTCGTGGTCGTCTTCGTGGTCCTGGTGCTGGCCTCGATCGCCTTCTTCGTCGCGTCCCGCCACCCGGCCGTCACCCCGGAGAACGTCAACGCCGCGTGGACCGGCTCCGTCGCTCCCGCGCCCTCCGTCGACGAGGTGGCCCCGTGAACTCCTGGATCAACCTGAGCGCGCTGTGGAAGATCGTCGTGGTCGGACTGCTCGCCGGCGCGGGCCTGCCCGCGCTGTTCGCCGTCGGTGTCCGCGCCCTCAACCCGCCGGGCCGGGAAGGCGAGGCCGGCGTTCCACGCGCCACCGCCGGCGCGCTCGGCTACGCCGTCGCCGCGGTGTGCTTCGCGGTGGTCCTCGCCGCGATCGGCTGGGGCATCTCCGTCATCGTCGGCCACCGCTGACCGCTGGCAGCCCACCGCCCGCTGCCGTCCACCCCCCCGCCGGGAGTCTTCCGCCAGCGCCTCGATCCACGGTCGGGCGCGGCAGCAGCGGCACCCGAGGATCGGGACGCCCCCGCGCCGCCCGATGCGCCCAGGTGTGCGCCGGTGCGCCGGGTGGGTGCATTAGCTCAAATCACTTGGTGAGACACGGACTTGGCGGTCGGACGCGGCGTGGTGGAGCATGGGCGGGCCCGGTCTGTCGCAGTGCGTTTGCGCTGCGGCCGGGGCCGCACGCGTGCGGCGAGAGGAGGCGGTCCGGTGGGCTCGGTGGCACGTCCGTTTCTCATCCGGGGCAGGGCGGTCCCGCTGGCCAGGTATCTGGCGGAGGAGGACATCGAGGGCCTGGTGGCATGCTCGTGCATCGGGAACGAGGTCACCATCGACCTCGGCGACACCCGGATCCTGGTCGGGCTGTTCGAGGTCGCCGGGGTGGTGCGGCTCGACTTCCAGATGGTCCAGGACGGTCCGGCCAAGCCCCGGTCCTGGTCGCGCCGACTGCCGAGTGGGAGCGAACCGCGGGAGGTCGCCGCACGCATAGCGCGGGACGTCCGGACGCTCGATCGGGAACTCGCACCACTGCGCCGCCGGCCGCCGGAGGGGCCGGCGCGGCGCGGCTCTGCCAGGTAGACGGGCGGGGGGGGGGGGGGGGGGGGGGGGGGGGGGGGGGGGGGGGGGGGGGGGGGGGGGGGGGGGGGGGGGGGGGGGGGGGGGGGGGGGGTGGGGGGGGGGGGGGGGGGGGGGGGGGGGGGGGGG
>NZ_JBVHXY010000018.1:0-98433 GCF_055569215.1 Kitasatospora sp. NPDC029312
ACAGCACAGCCCACTCGGCATCCGACAGCTCATGACGACGCACCATGACGGACATGATTCCTCATCACTTGATCAGCTTTGAAGACGGCCCCTAGCGCGGCGACGGGCAGAGGGTGGCGCGCAGCGCGTCGTTGATCTTCGCGGCGGTGTCGGGGCCGAAGCCCTGCGGGTGGTCGGGCGAGGTGAAGTTCTGGCCGGCCAGTTCGACCAGCTTCGCCGTGTCCTTGGGGAACTGGTACATCGACTGGCACTGCTTGCGCGCCTGTTCCACCGCCTGGTCGGGCTTGCCGCCGACGATCGCCGGGTCGATCGCGTTCAGTGCGGCGACCACCTTGCCCGTGACGTCGGCGTCCGGCTTGGCGGGCAGCCCGGCGTCGGCGGGCGGCGCAGGCTTGGCCGGGGCCGACGCGTCCGTGCCGGGCGAGGAGCCCGCGGGCGTCCCGGCGGCACCGTCCACGGGGCCGGCCCCTGAGGGCCCGGGGGTCGCGGGCGTCGAGGCGGCCGCGCCGGTCGAGGCGGCGGGCGAGGTGGCGGCCGCGGTGGTGGCCTTGTCGGAGCCGGAGCCGGAGCCGGAGCCGGAGCCCGATCCCGAGGTCGATCCCGAGCTGGAGCAGGCAGCGAGGCTCACCGCGGCGAGTGCCGTGAGGGTGGCGGCGAGGAGACGAGTGCGCATGGCGTCACACTGTCATGTTCGCGGCGCCGAAGGGAAGGTCCCGCCGCACGGCCGGCGGCGGCCCGGAAGACGATGCCTCCGTGCCGCCGCCCCAGCCGTGCGGGGCCGGTCATGCGGGCCGGTGATGCGAGCCGTACGGCCCGTACGGCCCCCGCGGATCAGCCGAGCCCGTTGGCCTTCAGCCAGTCCTTGGCCACCGTCGACGGGTCCTCCTTGTCGATCGAGACCCGCTTCATCAGCGCCGTCAGCCCGGCGGTGTCCAGCTTGGCCGACACCGCGTTGAGCGCCGCCGTCGCCGTGGCGTCCACGCCCGCCTTGTTGACCAGCGGGGTGACGTTCTGCGCCCCGAAGACGTTCTTCGGGTCGGTCAGCGGAACGAGCTTGTACTGGACGATCTTCGGGTCGGTGGTGAACACGTTGCCGACCTGGATGCTGCCGTCCTTCAGCGCGTTCGCCGTGGTGTCGGCGGTGGGCTTCCACTCCTTGAAGGTCAGCCCGTAGACGTCCTTGAACTGCTGCTCACGGCGGGTCTTGAACTCGGGCGGGCCGCCGATGGTGAAGTCACCGGCCTTGGCGGCGAGGTCGGCGATGCTCTTGAGGTTGTACTTGTCGGCGGTCTCCTGGGTGACACTGAGCGAGTCCTTGTCCTCGGCGGGGGAGGAGTCGAGGATCCCCAGCGAGGCGGGCAGCGCCTTGGTCAGGGCCGCGTTCACGTCCTGGGTGGTGACGGCGGTGGCCTTGGCGTCCAGGTAGGCGAGCAGCGCGCCGTTGTACTCGGGCAGGACGGTCAGGTTGCCGCTCTGCAACTGCCCGTACAGCACCTCGCGGCTGCCGATGTTGAACTTCTCCTGGACCTTCACACCCTTGGCCTTGAGCGCCTGCGAGTAGATCGAGCCGAGCAGGACGTTCTCCGGGAAGTTCGCCGAGCCGACCACGACCGTCGACCCGGAGCCGCCGCCGGCCGCGGTGGCGCCCCCGGAGACGCCGGTGCCCGTCGCGGCGCTCGACCCCCCGCCGAGCGGGTTGCTGCTGTTGGAGGAGCCGCAGGCGGTGGCACCCAGGGCGAGCGCCGCGAGGGTGCCGAGGAGGACGGCGCGCCTGCTTCTCTTCATTGTCGACATGGTGACAGTTGTCCTTCCGGAGCGGATGGGTGAGGAGGGCTTCAGCCGGCCCGGCGCTGGGCGCGCACCCCGGGCGGGAGCGCGAACCGGGCGAGCAGGGCGAAGAACAGCTGGGCGCCGACCGCGAGCAGCACCACCAGCAGCGCGCCGCCCACGGTCACCGCGTACTGGCGGGTGGCCAGGCCGTCGATGACGTAACGGCCGAGGCCGCCCAGACCGACGTAGGCGGCCACCGTGGCGGTCGCGATCACCTGGACGGTCGCGATGCGGAAGCCCGCGAGCAGGGTCGGCGCGCCCGAGGGCAGGCAGACCTGGAACAGCACCTGCGGGTGGGTCAGCCCGATGCCGCGGGCGGCGTCCCGGACGTCCGGATCGGTGCCCCGCACCCCCTCGACGGCCGCCACCAGCAGCGGTGGCGCGGCGAGCGCGACCAGCGGGATCAGCACGGCGGTGTCGCCGACCCCGGCGAGCAGCACCGCCAGCGTCACCAGGCCGAGGGTGGGCAGGGCCCGGGCGGCGCCGGCCAGCGCGGTGACGGCGGTGACACCGCGCCCGGTATAGCCGATCAGCAGCCCGAGCGGCACCGCCAGCAGGGCCGCGAACAGCAGGGCCTCGCCGGAGAGCAGCAGGTGCTCGCTCACCCGGTGCATGATCGAGTCCGGGCCGCTGCGGCGGTCCGGGGCGGAGAAGAAGTCGCTCAGCCAGTCGAGCCAGCTCACGAGCCCGCCCCCTTCTCCCGGACGGCCCACGGCGCGAGCAGCCGCCGCGCGGCCACCAGCAGCAGGTCGACGGCCAGCGCGAGCACGGCGATCAGCACGATGCCGGCCACGATCGGGGTCGGGAAGGTGCGCTGGAAGCCGTCGATGAACAGGTAACCGAGCCCGCCGCGCCCGACCAGCGCGCCGACGCTGGCCAGCGAGATGCTGGACACCGCGGCGACCCGCAGCCCGGCGATCAGGTACGGCGCGGCGGCCGGCAGTTCGACCGCGGTCAGCCGGTGCCACGGCCCGTAGCCCATCGCGGTGGCCGCCTGCCGGACGGCCTCCGGGACGGCGCGCAGCCCGTCCACGGTGGTCGGCAGCAGCACGGCGAGCGCGTAGAAGGTGAGCGGGATCATCACGGTCGCCTGGGTGGCGAGCCCGGTGTACGGGATCAGCACCACGAACACGGCCAGCGAGGGAAGCGCGTAGACGACGTTGAAGACGGCGGACAGCGGCTGGTACAGCCGGGGGAACCGGGCGCAGGCCAGACCGAGCGGCACGGCGAGCAGCAGGCCGATCAGCACCGGGACCAGGGCGATCAGGGCGTGGTCGGCGAGCAGGTTCCCGAGGTAGCCGAGGTGGTCGCCGATCCAGTACCAGCGGACGATCGGTTCATCGTCCACCGTCGGCTCCGTCCGTCCCGACGTCCGTCCCGACGTCCATCCGGGGCGCGTCGGCGGTCCGGTCGGCGGGGGCGAGCGCGGCGAGGATCGCCTCACGGCTCGCGGTGCCGACCGCCCGGCCCTCGGCGTCCAGCGCCACCGCGACGCCGGCCGGTGAGAGCACGGCGGCGTCCAGGGCGGTGCGCAGGGTGTCGCGGTCCGGGTGGTACGCGGCCACCGGCTGAAGGGCGGCGGTGACGGCGTCGCGGTCGACCCAGCCGATCGGGCGCAGCTCGTCGTCCAGCGTCAACTTCCAGCCGCCGTACGAGACCCCGTCGCCCAGCGGGCGCAGCCGAACGGCGGTCGCGGGGCGCAGCCCGAGACCGCGCAGGCCCCGGTCGCGGCCGAGGAAGGCGGCGACGCCGTCGTCGGCGGGGGCGGTGAGCAGGGTGTGCGGGTCGGCCAGCTGGGCGATCCGGCCGTGCTCGCGCAGTACCACGACCTGGTCGCCGAGCCGGACGGCCTCCTCGATGTCATGGGTCACGAACAGCACCGTCTTGTGCAGTTCGGACTGCAGCCGCAGCAGCTCCTCCTGGAGCCCGGCCCGTACCACCGGGTCAACCGCGCTGAACGGCTCGTCCATCAGCAGGACCGGCGGGTCGGCGGCCAGCGCGCGGGCCACGCCGACGCGTTGCTGCTGGCCGCCCGAGAGCTGGAACGGATAGCGCTTGGCGGTCTCGGGGGCGAGCCCGACCAGTTCGAGCAGTTCCGCGGCTCGGGCGCGGGCCTTCTTGCGGTCCCAGCCGAGCAGGTAGGGGACGGTGGCGATGTTGTCGATCACCTTGCGGTGCGGGAAGAGCCCGGCCTGCTGGATCACGTACCCGATGCCGCGACGCAGCTTGGCGGGCTCCAGCGCGGCGACGTCGGCACCGTCCAGCAGTACCCGGCCGGAGGTGGGCTCGACCATCCGGTTGACCATGCGCAGCAGGGTGGTCTTGCCGCAGCCGGACGGTCCGACCAGGACGGTTATCCGACCGGTCGGAACCTCCAGGTCCAGGCCCTCGACGGCGATGGTGCCGTCGGGGTGGCGCTTGCCGGCGCCCTCGAATCTGATCACGGGGTGTTTCCTCGTCAGGGCGCGCCGGAGTGGCGGCGTCTGTGTCGGTCGGTCGGTCGGTCAGTGTCGGTCGGTCAGTGGTGTTCGGTCGGTGATGGACGGTCGGGCCGATCGATTGGTCGTTCGGTCGGGGGGCGTTTCGGTCGAGGTCGTCCGGTTGGCGGCGGCTCCGACCGCCCGGGCGTTCTTCCGCCCGCGTGGCTGCCCAGCTACAGACCGGCGGAAACTCCGATCAGACTATGACCTGCATCATCTCCTGTCCGTGATTTACCGTGCGGCACACGCCGTCGCGCCCGGCTCGGCCCCGGCGCAGCGCCGCCGCCCCAGACCCTGCCGGGCCGTCAGTTCTCCTCGGCGCGAACGCCGCCGGGGCCGCCGGGCCACCGATCCGTTCGGCCGCAGTCCCGGAACCGCAACCGCCCGGCCGCGACCACCAGGCCTCAACCGCCCGGGCGGGTCGGCAGCCCGGTGGCCGCCCAGCTGACGAATCCACCGTCCAGATCGGTCGCCCGGTGCAGCCCCAGCTCGCGCAACGAGGCGGCGGCCAGACTGGAGGCGTACCCCTCGGAGCAGACCACGATCACCTCGATGTCGTAACCCGCGGCCTCGGGAATGCGGTGACTGCCCGCCGGGTCGAGCCGCCACTCCAGGACGTTGCGCTCGATGATCAGCGAGCCGGGGATCTCGCCCTCGGCCGCCCGCTGCGCCGCGGGACGGATGTCCACCAGCAGCGCGCCCCGCGCCTGGGCCCGGTGCGCCTCCCGGGCGCCCGGGCGGTGGACGCCCTCCCGGGCCCGTGCCACCAGGTCGTCGATCGTGGTCACCACTGCTGCGGTCCTTCCTCGGAGGTACGGACGAGCCCACCGGCCCGCAGATCGTAGTGCGCCATGGAGCTGAGCGGGGGCGAGTAGGCGTGCAGGGTCACAGCCGGTGCGGAGGCGGTGTTGCGGACGTCGTGCACGTACTCCGGGCCGAAGGCGCGGGCGGTGCCGGCCGGGACCCGGCGGATCAGCAGCCCCTGCTCCGGGCCGCCGAGGGACAGCTCCTCCAACTCGCCGAGGGCGACGGTGAACGCGCCGCGCGAGCCGCCGTGGTCGTGGAAGCCGGTGGACTGGCCGGGAAGCCAGCTGATCAGCCACACCTCGTGGTCGCCCGCCGCCACCAGGCGCCGGTACCAGCGTTCCTCGGTGGAGAGCCGGACCAGGTGGATCCACTGCTCGGGCCGCTCGGCCAGCTCGCGGACGATGCCGCGCAGGGTACTGGGGCTGAGCGGTTCTTCGGTGGGTGGTGTTCCGGCGGTGTGTGTCGGGGTCTCGGGGGCGAGGTGCAGGCTCATGAGGCGTCCTCGGGTGCGGCGGGAACGTCGGCGGGGTGCGCCCGCTCCACGGCGGTAGCTGTAGCGATGCCAGGTGACGGTGGTGGCGGCGGTGCGGCCCGGCGGGCGCGAGTCGGCGGAGCGACCCGGCCCGACCGGGCACGGCACGCGCGCTTGCCGTCGGGCGGGCGGGAGTCAGAACTGCGGGTACGGGTGCGCGGCGCGGGCCCTGGCGGACGTCACAGGGCGGGACCGGCGGGAAGGGGCGAGGTCAACAGGCACAGATGGAACTCGCCTGGCGTCGCAGATCGACGTGCAGGCGGCAGACCAGAGTGGTGCCGGTTTCCATGCACCGGATCCTTTCCGAGCCCGTCGGGCGAAGTCAAGCCGGGACGCCGGCTTGTTGCGCCCGGTGACCCCGGTGACCCCCGGTGACCCCCGGAGATCCCCGTGATCCCCGGTGGCCCGCGATGATCCCCGGCGCGGCGGCGCGGCCGCCTTCACTCCACCGACCGAGGAATGAGCGCGCCATACGAGTAGGGAGCGCATCGGCGGGGTAGATCAGCCTTTCATCCCACCCAGGAGTGCCCGCGTGTCCGCGTAACGAGATCGCCTCAGACGCGTTACCGCCGACGTATTGTCAGGCCACCGAAGCCCGGCCTACCGTCGACAGACTGCTTTCTACGCACGTAGACCGGCTGGGGTCCCCGAGCGGGACCGCAGGCGAGACCCGCCCCGTCAACCCTCAGACCGCGGGCCCGGCCGCACGGCCGGCCGCGCAGTTGCGGAGGTACCCATGTCGCAGATCGTCCGTGCCGCGCTCGTCCAGACCCGCTGGACCGGCGACCAGGAGAGCATGATCGCGCTCCACGAACGGTACGCCCGCGAGGCCGCCGCCCAGGGCGCGAAGATCATCGGCTTCCAGGAGGTCTTCAACTCCCCGTACTTCTGTCAGGTCCAGGAGCCCGAGCACTACCGCTGGGCCGAAGCCGTCCCCGACGGCCCGACCGTGCGCCGGATGCAGGACCTCGCCCGGGAACTCGGCCTCGTCATCGTCGTGCCGATCTACGAGGAGGAGCAGACCGGCGTCTACTACAACACCGCCGCCGTGATCGACGCGGACGGCAGCTACCTCGGCAAGTACCGCAAGCACCACATCCCGCAGCTCAAGGGCTTCTGGGAGAAGTACTACTTCAAGCCCGGCAACCTCGGCTGGCCCGTCTTCGACACCGCCGTCGGCAAGGTCGGCGTCTACATCTGCTACGACCGGCACTTCCCCGAGGGCTGGCGCGCCCTGGGCCTGGCCGGCGCGCAGATCGTCTACAACCCCTCCGCGACCAGCCGCGGCCTCTCCGCCCACCTCTGGCAGCTCGAACAGCCCTCCGCCGCCGTCGCCAACGAGTACTTCGTCGCCGCCATCAACCGCGTCGGCACCGAGGAGTACGGCGACAACGACTTCTACGGCACCTCCTACTTCGTCGACCCGCGCGGCAAGTTCGTCGGCGACGTCGCCTCCGACAAGGAGGAGGAGCTCCTCGTCCGCGACCTCGACCTCGACCTGATCGAACAGGTCCGCCGGCAGTGGCAGTTCTACCGCGACCGCCGCCCCGACGCCTACGGACCGCTCGCCGAGGCCTGAGGAGCCCCGCGATGACCACCCGCGACCCGCACCAGCGCACCGTCGTCCGCGGCGGCCTCGTCATCACCGCCGCCGACGAACTCCACGCCGACGTCCTCATCGAAGGCGAACGCATCGCCGCACTGGCCGCCACCGGCAGCGCGACCGCCGAGACCTGGACCGCCGACACCGTCATCGACGCCACCGGCCACTACGTCATCCCGGGCGGCGTCGACGCCCACACCCACATGGAACTGCCGTTCGGCGGCACCGCGGCCTCCGACACCTTCGAGACCGGCACCCGAGCCGCCGCCTGGGGCGGCACCACCACCATCGTCGACTTCGCCGTCCAGCCCGTCGGCGGCTCACTGCGCGAGGGCCTGGACACCTGGCACGCCAAGGCCGAGGGCACCTGCGCGATCGACTACGCCTTCCACACCATCGTCTCCGACGTCAACGACGCCGTCCTCAAGGAGATGGACACGCTCGTCGACTCCGGCGAATCCACCTCCTTCAAACTGTTCATGGCCTACCCCGGCGTCTTCTACAGCGACGACGGCCGCATCCTGCGCGCCATGCAGCGCGGCGCCGCCAACGGCGGGCTGATCATGATGCACGCCGAGAACGGCATCGCCATCGACGTCCTGGTCGAACAGGCCCTCGCCGCCGGACACACCGCCCCCCGCTACCACGGCGAGGTCCGGCGGGAACTCCTCGAAGCCGAGGCCACCCACCGGGCGATCAAGCTCGCCCAGGTCGCCGGCAGCCCGCTCTACGTGGTGCACGTCTCCGCCGCCTCCGCCCTCGACGAACTCGCCCGGGCCCGCGACACCGGACTCAACGTCTTCGGCGAGACCTGCCCCCAGTACCTCTTCCTCTCCACCGACAACCTCGCCGAGGAGGGCACGGACGGCTTCGAGGGCGCCAAGTACGTGTGCAGCACCCCGCTGCGGCCGCGCGAGCACCAGGCGGCGCTGTGGCGCGGGCTGCGCACCAACGACCTCCAGGTGGTCTCCACCGACCACTGCCCGTTCTGCTACGTCGGGCAGAAGGAACTCGGCCGCGGCGACTTCTCGAAGATCCCCAACGGCCTCCCCGGCGTGGAGAACCGGATGGACCTGCTCCACCAGGCCGTGGTAGACGGACACATCACCCGGCGCCGCTGGATCGAGATCGCCTGCACCACCCCCGCCCGGATGTTCGGACTGCACCCGCGCAAGGGCACCATCGCCCCGGGCGCCGACGCCGACCTGGTGGTCTACGACCCCACCGCGGTGCAGACCGTCTCCGCCGCCACCCACCACATGAACGTCGACTACTCGGCCTACGAGGGCCGTCGACTCACCGGCCGGGCCCGCACGGTGCTCTCCCGCGGCACCGTCGTCCTGGACGACGGCCACTGGCTCGGCCGAGCCGGGCACGGTGCCTTCCTGCGCCGCGACACCTGCCAGTACCTGACCTGACCCGTCCCTGACCTGACCGACCTGCCCTGACGTGACCTGAGCTGCCCTGACGTGACCTGAGCTGCCCTGACGTGACCTGACCTGATCTCCCTCCCTCTCCCGCCCGGGGCCGCGCGGCGCACGCCGACCCCGGGCCGCCCTCCCCACCCCCTCCCGGAGCCACCCATGGACATCGGCCTCGTCCTGCAGACCGACCCGCCCGCCCGCCTGCTCATCGACCGGATGATCCGCGCCGAACGGGCCGGGTTCAGCCACGGCTGGACCTTCGACTCCTGCGTGCTGTGGCAGGAGCCCTTCGTCATCTACAGCCGCATCCTCGCCGAGACCGAACGGCTGACCGTCGGCCCGATGGTCACCAACCCCTCCACCCGCACCTGGGAAGTCACCGCCTCCCTGTTCGCCACCCTCAACGACATGTACGGCAACCGCACCGTCTGCGGCATCGGCCGCGGCGACTCCGCCATGCGGGTCGCCGGACGCCGGCCCGCCACCCTCGACCGGCTCTCCCAAGCCATGCACGCCATCAAGGAGTTGGCCGAAGGACGCACCGTCGAGGTGGACGGCACCGAGATGCACCTGCCCTGGGTGCGCCCCGGCGCCGCACTACCGGTCTGGATGGGCGCGTACGGGCCGAAGGCGCTCGCCCTGACCGGGCGCCAGGCCGACGGGTTCATCCTGCAACTGGCCGACCCCTACCTCACCGAGTCCATGGTCAAGGCGGTCCGGGCCGCGGCCGCCGACGCCGGCCGGGACCCCTCCTCGGTCACCGTCTGCGTCGCCGCACCCGCGTACGTCACCGCCGACGACTCGCCCGCCGCGCTCGCCCACGCCAGGGAGCAGTGCCGCTGGTTCGGCGGCATGGTCGGCAACCACGTCGCCGACCTGGTCGGCCACTACGGCGAGCACTCCGACCTGGTGCCCGACGCGCTCACCGACTACATCAAGGACCGCCATGGCTACGACTACAGCCACCACGGCCGGGCCGGGAACCCCGACACGGCCTTCGTCCCCGACGGGATCGTCGACCGCTTCTGCCTGATCGGGCCGGTGGAAGCCCAGCGGGCCCGGCTGGCGGAGCTCCGCGCGCTCGGCGTCGACCAGTTCGCCGTCTACGCCATGCACGACGCCGTCGAGACCACCATCGACGCCTACGGGACGGACGTGATCCCCCACCTCTGATCCACCACCTCCGATCCACAAGCTCTGCTCGGTCCTTCCGCTGCTCCACCGCGTGCTCCGGCGCCTGCTCCACCTCGTGCGGGGCCGCGTGCTCCGCCGCGTGCTCCAACCGCTGATCCCTCCGCATCAGACGGGAGTTGCCCATGACCGACACCGCGACCAGTGGCGGCAGACAGCGGCAACACCCCGACGGCCGGGTCGAACTCGACGCGGCCGACGGGGGGTTGCCTCCCAACGGATTCACCAGCGACGACCTGAGACCGGTCCAGGTGCGGCGGCGCACCTGGACCACGTACAACTTCCTGGCACTCTGGGTCGGCATGGCCCACAACATCCCGTCCTGGACCCTGGCTTCGGGCCTGGTCGCGATCGGCATGGACTGGAAGCAGGCGGTGCTGACCATCGCGCTCGCCAACCTGATCGTGCTGGTCCCGATGCTGCTCACCGGGCACGCCGGCACCAAGTACGGCATCCCGTTCCCGGTGTTCGCCCGGGCCTCCTTCGGGCTGCGCGGTGCCAACCTGCCCGCGCTCATCCGTGCGGCGGTGGCCTGTGCCTGGTTCGGCATCCAGACCTGGATCGGCGGCGAGGGCATCTTCCTGCTCGCGGGCAAGCTGCTCGGCCAATCCTGGCGCGCGGCGCCGGAGTTCGGCGGCTACCCGTGGACGCAGTGGCTGTCCTTCCTGGTGTTCTGGCTGATCGAGATGGTCATCATCGCCCGGGGGATGGAGACACTTCGGCGCTTCGAGAACTGGGCGGCGCCGTTCGTCATCGCCGGCGCGCTCGCCCTGCTGGTGTGGATCAGCGTCAAGGCGGGCGGGCTGGGGCCGCTGCTCTCCCAGCCGTCGCGGCTCGGGTGGGGCGGCGGATTCTGGAAGGTCTTCTTCCCGTCCCTGATGGGCATGATCGGCTTCTGGTCCACGCTGTCGCTGAACATCCCCGACTTCACCCGTTTCGGCGGCAGCCAGCGGGCCCAGATCCGTGGCCAGGCGCTCGGCCTGCCGACCACGATGACGCTCTTCGCGCTGCTGTCGGTGCTGGTCACCTCGGGCTCCCAGGCGGTCTACGGCGAGCCGGTCTGGGACCCGATCAAGCTGGCCGCGAAGATGGACAACCCGGCCGCCGTCCTGTTCGCGCTGCTGACGGTCCTGGTCGCGACGCTGTCGGTGAACCTCGCCGCGAACGTCGTCTCCCCGGCCTACGACCTGGCCAACCTGCTGCCCCGGTTCATCAGCTTCCGTACCGGGGCGCTGATCACCGGCGTGGTCGGGATCGCGATCCTCCCCTGGAAGCTGACCGCCGACCCGCACGTCTACATCTACGTCTGGCTGGGCGTCGTCGGCGGCCTGCTCGGCACGGTCGCCGGGGTGCTGATCGCGGACTACTGGGTGCTGCGCCGCACCCGGCTGCGACTCGCCGACCTCTACCGGCCGTTCGGCACCTACTGGTACGCCGCCGGGTGGAACTGGCGGGCGGTCGTCGCGCTGCTGGCCGGTGGCCTGCTGGCGGTCGGCGGCTCGTACTCGACCGTCGACGGGCACGGCGTCCAGCAGGGCCCGTTCCCGGTGGACGGGGTTGTCCCCGCCCTCAAGCCGCTCGCCGACTACGGCTGGGCGGTCGGCTTCGCGGCGGCTTCGGTGTTGTATCTGCTCCTCAACTGGCTGTCGGGCGGCCGGCGGCGGGCAGGAGCGGGGCGGCACGCGGCGAATGGCGGGCGGCGCGGGCGGGCGGACGTCGGCGAGCGGGCGACAGGTAACAGCTGACAGATAACAGCTGACAGATTACGAAATCTGTCAGCTGTCATCTGTTGCTCGTCATTGGTCAGTTCGTCGTCCGTCATCCCTTCGCGGCCGCGTCCTCCCGCTCCACCGCGGCGATGACCTTCGCGGCCCCGTCCTCGGAGGCCAGGGCTTCGGCGACGGACCGGGCCCTGATGCGGTAGCGGGGGTCGTCCACGGTCTGACGGATGGCGGTGGCCAATCGGGCGGGAGTGAGGGTGCGCAGCGGGAGCGGGCCAGGGGTGACGCCGAGTCCGGTCAGGCGGGCGGACCAGAAGGGGGCGTCGAGTTGGGCGGGCACCGGGACGGTCGGGGTGCCGGAGCGCAGGGCGGCGGCGGTGGTGCCCGCACCCGCGTGGTGGACGACGGCGGCGGTGCGGGGGAACAGCCACTCGTGCGGGGTGTCGCCGATGGTCAGCACGGAGTCCGAGTCCTCGGCGGCCAGTTCGCTCCAGCCGGACTGCAGCAGTACGCGCACCCGGGCGGTGCGTGCCGCGGCGAGGACGGTCGCGGTGAGCCGCTCGGGTTCGGGCACGACCAGGCTGCCGAAGCCGACGAAGACCGGTGGCGGTCCGGCGGCGAGGAAGTCCAGCAGCCGGGCCGGTGGCTGCCAGCCGGTCCGCTCGGGCGGCCACCAGTACCCGGCCACGTCCAGTCGCGGGTGCCAGTCGTTGGGCCGGGGAACGACCCGTGGCGAGAAGCCGTGCAGGACGGGGTGGTCGCGGCGGGCACGGGCGACGCTCAGCGGCGGCAGCCCGAGCTGTCGCCGCAGGGCCCGTACGGCCGGGGCGAACAACTGGTCGGTCGCGGCCTGGACGGCGTGCCCGGCGAGCAGGTTGCCGGGCCGTCCGAGCGTCCGGGTGCCGCTGACGGCGGGTGCGAACGCGCCCGTGGGGGAGAGGGGTTGGAGGTAGAGCCCGATGGTGGGGATGCCGGCGGCCTCGGCGGCGACCTGTCCGAGCGCGCTGGTGGTGCTGGTGGTGAGCAGCAGATCGGCGCCGAGCGCCGTCGCGTCGACGATGCCCGCGCCAAGCGCCGGCATCAACCTCCGGCCCAGCCGCAGGAGTTGCAGGACCGCTCGGGGCCCGCTGCCGGCTCGCAGCAGCCGCCGGCCTCCGGCGGAGGCGAGTTCGGCGCGCGGGTCGGCCGGCAGCGGGCGGAACTCCAGTCCGGCGCCCCGCACCGACTCGGCGAAGGTGGCGTGGGTGGCGACGGCCACCTGATGCCCGGCCGTCCGCAGGCGGACGCCGAGCCCGGTGAAGGGGGCGACGTCGCCCCGGGAGCCGGCGGCGGCGATCAGGATGCGCATGGCCGCAGTATTTCGACGCGCGCAGCCTGCCGGAAGGACGCCACGCGCGGACCGGTCGGCCGCGCGTGGCCGGATCGCGGCGCCCCGCGCGGTGCGGCGGAACCGGGCCGTGGACGGCGGCGTCCTTCGGTGCAGAGCGCGCGGGACGGGGCCGTCGCGCCGACGGGAGGGACGGAACGGATGAGCATCATCGCGTGGATCGTGCTGGGCCTGGTGGCGGGCGCCCTGGCCAAGCTGCTGCTGCCCGGGCGGGACCCGGGCGGTCTGATCGTGACGACCCTGATCGGTATCGCCGGTTCCTTCGTCGGCGGCTGGGTCGCGTCGCACTTCATGCACAGGTCGATCACGGCGCGCTTCTTCGACGGACCGACCTGGGTGTCGGCCATCGGCGGTGCGCTGGTGCTGCTGATCGCCTACCGGCTGATCTTCGGCAACTCGCGGCGGTGACGCCCCGGTTGTCGTCGGTCTGACCGGGCCGGCCCCCCGGGGCGAGGGGCCGGCCCATACGGTCGACCGCCGGCGCCGGCCGGTCAGGACGAGGCCGACACCTCGGCGACCCAGTCCGGCAGTTCCTCGCGGGCGGCCAGCCACGCCGGCGGGACGTCGGCGAGTCCGGTGCGGGCGGCGACCACCCCGGCGGCGATGGCGCAGGTGGTGTCCGTGTCGCCGCCGCCCTCCACGGTGTGCCAGATCGCCTCGGGCAGCGAGTCGAGGTGCCCGGCGGCGGACCAGAGGGCGAACGGGACGGTGTCGGGGGCGGAGATCAGGAGTCCGGAGCCGAGCACGGTGGCCGCGTGCCGGACGCTGGTGTGCTCGGGCATCCGGGCCGCGATCCGCAGGCCGGAGCGGACCTCGCTGTCGGGCACCCGTCCGGCGATCTCGGTGAGCAACTCCGCCCGGCCGGGGGCGCTCCCGCCGCGGCTGCGGACCGCGAGCGCCGCGGCGAGTGCGACCGCCACCGCGCCGGCGACCGCCTCGGGGTGGAAGTGCGTGGTCAGCGCCTGGAGTTCGGCCTGTCGGACGGTCTCGTCCAGGTCGTCGGCGAACCAGGCACCCAACGGGGCGACCCGCATCGCGGCGCCGTTCCCGTACGAGCCCTGGCCCTCGAACTGGCTCGCGGTGATGGCCCGCCAGTCGCCGCCGGAGCCGATACCGCGCAGCACCCGGTGCATCGCCGGGCCGTACTTGCGTCCGTACTCGCGGCTGTACTCCGCGGCGAACTCCCCGGCCAGCGCGTCCTGCCGGACCCCGCCCCAGGCGATCAGATGGCGGACCAGGACGAGCGCCATCGCGGTGTCGTCGGTCCAGTGCCAGGGCGCCGGGCGGGGCGAACGGGCCGCCAGGGCGGCGGACATCTCGTCGACCGGGACCGAGAACCACCGGTCGCCGAAGGCGTCGCCGAGGGCGAGCCCCTGCAGGCTGTCCAGGACCGGGCCGGCCGCACGCATGTCATCCTCCAGGTGAGATCGACTGTGTGCCCGCCAGTCTGCCCGACGGCCGGGGCGCCGGCGACCGGATTACGCCCCCACCGTCCGCGACCGGACGTGCCGCGTGGGTCACTTGGCCTTCAGGCCGCCGAGAACCAGCTTCCAGACGGCCGCGAAGCGCTCGTCGGCGGTCGGCTCGGACCAGGTGGCCGCGTAGGCCGGGTCGTGGAAGGGCGCGGTGGCATCGAAGACGGCGCGGGAGGTGGTGAGGACGTGGGCGAGCTTGAACTCCTTGCCGTCCATGCCGTCCTGGACGATCTGCGCGATCTGCTGGACCAGGGTGTCGATGTGCGCCGCCACGGTGCCGCTGTTCTCCTCGACCAGCACCATGTAGGTGGCGAACAGCTCCGGGTCGTCGAGCGCCTTCTTCCGCTTGGCCGCGAACAGCGCGGTCAGCCAGCGCTTGAGGCGCTCGGCGGCGCCGCCGGCGTCGATCGAGATCGTCGCCAGCTCGTGGTGCGCCTGGTCGAGCCAGCGCTGGGTGACCGCCTCGCGCAGGGCGGCCTTGCTGGGGAAGTGCCGGTAGACGCTGCTGTGGCTGACGCCGAGTTCGCGGGAGACGTCCACGACGGTGGCCTTGGCCGGGCCGAACCGCCGGAGGACTTCCTCCGCCGCGATCAGGATCTGTTCGGCGGTGAGTGCGGTGTCCGTGGTCACGGGGAGGGCCGTCCTTAGGGTCGTGCGGTCGTGCGGTCGAGTGGTGCTCAGGGGTGGTGCGAAGGGCTGTGCCGGTCAGCGCTCGCTGTCCAGGTTCGCCATCTGCGCGGCAGCGTACCGGTCGCCGGCGGCGGCTCCGGCGGGGACGGCCGCCTCGATGGCGGCGAGGTCCTCCGCCGTCAGCGCGACGTCCTGCGCGCCGAGCGCCTCGGTCAGGCGGTCCCGGCGGCGGGCGCCGACCAGCGGGACGACGTCCTGCCCGCGCGAGGCGACCCAGGCGATGGCGACCTGGGCGACACTCGCGCCCTTGGCGGTGGCGACCCGGCGCAGCGCCTCGACGAGCGTGAGGTTGTGGGTCAGGTTCTCGCCCCGGAAGCGTGGGCTGTGGCCGCGGAAGTCCGTCCCGGCGAGCGGGCGGTCCTGGTTCCAGTGGCCGCTGAGCAGACCGCGGGAGAGCACGCCGTACGCGGTGATGCCGATGCCGAGTTCGCGGGCGGCCGGCAGCACGGTGGCCTCGATGGCACGGGAGAGCAGCGAGTACTCGATCTGGAGGTCGCTGATCGGGTGGACGGCGGCGGCGCGGCGCAGGGTCTCGGCGCCGACCTCGGACAGCCCGATGTGGCGGACGTGGCCGGCCTTCACCAGGTCGGCGATGGCCCCGACGGTCTCCTCGATCGGGACCTTCGGGTCGAGGCGGGCCGGTCGGTAGATGTCGACGTGGTCGGTGCGCAGGCGGCGCAGGGTGTAGGCGAGCGCGGTCTTGGTGGCCGCCGGGCTCGCGTCGTAGCCGAGCCACTGGCCGTTCGGGTCGCGCTGGGCGCCGAACTTCACGCTGATCTGCACGCTCTCGCGGTCACGGCCGCGCAGCGCCTCGTGGATCAGCAGCTCGTTGTGGCCCATGCCGTAGAAGTCGCCGGTGTCGAGGAGGGTGATCCCGGCGTCCAGGGCGGCGTGGATGGTGGCGATGCTCTCGCTCTCGTCGGCCGGCCCGTACAGGTCGGACATGCCCATGCAGCCGAGGCCGAGCGCGGAGGTGACGGGCCCGGAGGTGCCGAGCGCGCGCTGCGCGCGACGGGTGGTCGAAGCCATGGGTGCTCCAGGGGCAGGTGTACGGCGCCGAACGGCGCGGGCGGTGTGACCCGGGTCTCAACTATGGCACGACAGCGAACAGAATTCAAAAACTGTTCGCTGTCGTCTGTTATCTGAAATCTGAAAGTTGTCGATTGTCATCTGTTCGGGCGAGGACGCTCGCCGCCGGCGGAGCCCAGCGCTCCCGGCCGCCCGGCGAGCGCAGGAGGTGGGCCCGCGCGGGCGGGAGGTTGCGCCACACCGTGCGCTCGCCCGGTCCGCACACGGCCGACCTCCAGCACCGAGATCGGCCGGTTCGGGCGGCTGGTCGTCGGCGCCACCGGTGCGTTCACCGACTCGGTGCCGCTCGGTGCCAGCGCGCCGGTGTCATGGAAGGCGCGCAGCGCCTCGGCGAGGAACAGCCGGCGGTCGGCGCCGGACGGCGAACCGGGTGCGGTGTGCGAACCACACCGTGCGAGAAGGGAGTCGGGTGGTGCTGGAGCTGCCCGTTCGTCATGCCGTCGACGCTAGGCGGGCCCCGACAGCCCGGAATCGGCCGCGGAGCGGCGCCCCCCTGACCAAAGTCGACGGTGCGGTTGGCCGGAAGAAGGGGGGGCGCCATCCCACCGCCCGACCTAGCATCGAGCGGACCGGTGGGTGACGGACCGGCGGCCCGACGGACGTGCCGACGGACCGGCGGGCTGGCGGAGGTACCGGCGGACGTGCCGACAGGCTGAAGGCCGGTCCAGGCGGGAGGGAAGGGGGCGATGCGTACAGGCGCTCGACTGGTTCGGCTCCGACCGCCGTCCCCCGGTCGACGCCCTGCTGCTGCTCGTGTTGATCGGTGCCCGGCACGAACAGGTCGAAACCCTTCGCCGCGAACGGGAGTTTCGCGCCGAACAGGAGAGAGCCTCCGAACGCGCCCGCGTCTCCAGGGAGATGCACGACGTGCCGGCCCACCGTCTCAGCCTGCTGGTGCTGCACGCCAGAGTGCTGCACGCCGGCGTGCTGCGCGTCCAGGCGCGGGCTGCGACCGTCGCCGCCGATCCGCAGCGGCTCACCCATCGCCTGGAACTGCTGCGCACCACCGCTGTCCGCTCGCTCGACGACCTGCGTGACGTCCTCGGTGCCCTGCGCGCCGACCCGCCGCCGCAGCGACCGCCCCTCCCGCCACCGACCCTCCAGCCCAAGGACTCCACATGATCCGCACGATGGTGGTCGACGACGACGCGCTGGTGCGTCTCGGCCTGGTCGGCCTCCTCGCCCAGGACCCGGCCCTGGCCGTGGTCGCCGAGGCCGCCGACGGGCTGCAAGCCGTGGAGCTGGCCCGCGGCCGGCGGATCGACGTCGCGCTGATGGACATCCGGATGCCCAGACTCGACGGCATCGCCGCCACCCGGCTGCTGCGCGAACTGCCCGACGGCCCGCGGGTCATCGCACTCACCGCCTTCGATCTGGACGAGTACGTGTACCGGGCGCTCGCCGCCGGGGCCGACGGCTTCCTGCTCAAGGACACTCCGCCCGCCGAGATCGCCCGGGCCGTCCACGTGGTCGCCGGCGGCGAGGGAATGCTGCACCCGGCAGCCGCGCGACGCCTGATCAACCGGTACCACCGCGTCGGCGCATCCCGGTCGGTCACCGCCCGCACCCGGATCGCCGGGCTCACCCCGCGCGAGACCGACGTGCTCCGCGAACTCGCCGACGGGCTGTCCAACGCCGAGATCGCGGGCGCGTTGGACATGCGGGAGAGCACCGTCAAGGCGCACGTCAGCCGGATCCTGACCGCGCTCGGCGTCGGCAACCGCGTCCAGGCCGCGCTGCTCGCGCGGGACACCGGACTGGTCGCGGACGGCGTCTGACAGCAGGCGCGCGCGAGGGCGGGGCGGGGCGCAGCGTCGGACGGTGTTCACACGCACGTTCCCCGGACGCCGGGCCCGGCGGCGGCACGGGCTTCCCTGAGCCGTCGCGTGCCCCCGGTTCGTACCGCCCGCTGAGCCGCTGTCACCCATCCGGCGTGGAATTGCCGTGCCTTGGCCGTTTGCGCTGCCGAACCCGGGCGGCGGGTCCATGGTGGAGATGGGCGCGATCCGGCGACCGCGCCCGCGCGCCGATTCGGGCCCGAGTGCCGAGCGTCCGCCGCCGTTGTCCGACGGGTGTCCCAGGCCGGGGCCGGTACCGGCACGCTGGGAGCAGGGCCACCTCGCAGGAAACCGAATGGTTCTTCTAGGCTCACATCTCGGCTTCCCTGCGGCGGTCCGGCCTCTGCGCCCGACTCCAGGAAGCCGATGTGTACGGGGCTCCGGGCGTACCGGGGCACCGGATTGACCGAGGAGGACACAATGCCAGGCACGCCGCCCAGCCGTTCCACCGCACTTGGGCCAGACGGGCCGTTCCGACCGGCCGCCCACCACCCCGGCCGACCGGTGCGGTCCGCACGGGCCTGGTACCCGGGCGGGAGCGGTCGGCCGGTGCGTCCGCTGAATACCGGCGGCGGCCGCGGAGGCGAGCGTTGAGTCCCCAGATCGTCGGGTCGGCGAACGCGCCGGCTGCCGCCGCCGAACCCGAGCGCGTACCGCGGACCGTTCCGGCCTCCACGGGCGCCGAGGCCGTCGCCGCCGCTGCCGCAACCCCGACTCCCGCCACCGCCACGTCCGCCACCCCCACTTCCGCCACCGCCACCGCGGGGTCCGCTGCCGCGACCGCGGCGCTGCCCGGCCTGCCGCAGGCACTCAGTGCCCGCGCCCGCACCCTCGCCGGTGCCGTCCGGCGGCGCTGCGCCGACCTGGCCCGAATCGAGTCGCCGAGTGGGGACGCGCCCAGACTCGACGCACTGGCCGAGGAGTTGGCGGCCGGCTTCCGAGCCACCGGGGCCATCGCACGCCGCGAACCCGGGCCGGCCGGTGACCACCTCGTGCTGGAGTGGCAGGGGCGGGACGAGACCCTGCCGCACCTGCTGATCGTCGGCCACCACGACACCGTCTGGCCGGCCGGCACCTTGGCCGACTGGCCGGTGGCCGAGCAGGACGGGCGCCTCACCGGACCCGGCGTGGTCGACATGAAGGGCGGACTCGCCGTACTGGAAGGCGCGTTGGCACTGCTCGCGGACCTCGGGGAGCGGCCGCACCGCACCGTGCGGCTGGTCGTGGTCTCCGACGAGGAGGTCGGCAGTCCGGACGGGCGCCGCCTGGTCGAGCGCCAACTGCGCGGGGCAGCGGCGGTGCTGGGCCTGGAGCCGCCGCATCCGGACGGCCGGCTGAAGACCGCGCGGCGCGGCAGCACCCGGGTCCGGCTCACCGTGACCGGGCGGGAGGCCCACGCGGGCAACGACGCCCACGACGGGGTGTCGGCCGTGGACGAGCTCGTCGACCAGCTGGTGCTCGTCCGCGGCCTCACGGGACAGCCCGGCACCGAGCTCAACGCCGGCCGGATCAGCGGCGGTTCGCGGGCGAACGTGGTGGCCGGCCGGGCCGAGGCGGAGCTCGGACTGCGGTTCGCCACCGCCGAAGCCCAGCGCCGTACGCTGGACAACCTCGCCCGGCTGACCGCGCTGCGCCCGGGTGCCCGGGTGCGGACGGAGGTGCTGTCCAGCCGCCCGGCCTGGCCGGAGCGGACCGGCAATCCGCTGCTGCGGCACGTGCGTTCACTCGCCGCGGTGCTCGGGCAGCAGCTGGACGGTGCCCCGGCGGGCGGGGCCGGTGACACCAATCTGCCGGGCTCGCGCGGCCTGCCCACGCTGGACGGTTTCGGCGCGGTGGGCGCCGGCGCCCACGCCCGGCACGAGTACATCCGGCTGGACCAGCTCGCTCCGCGGATCGCCCTGCTCGCGGCGTTGCTCGCGGTGCCGCTGCCGCGGCTGCGGGACCGCGTGGAGGGATGAGCTGCGGAGCCTCACGGGAAGCGCTGATGGCAGGGAGACCGCCGATCGCAGCTGACAGCTAACAGATAACAGAGAACAGCTGACAGAATTCAGATTCTGTCAGCTGTTCTCTGTTATCTGTTACCCGCGCGGGCATATGGGCGTGGTCCGCTCATCCCTTGCCATCCCTGCGCCCCGCCCCGCAGAATGGTACCGACCGAACGGTCAGTCGGTTGGCGCCCGGAGCCAGGGCGGGACAGCCGCCAGGGCGGGACAGCAGAGCGGGAACACGAGAGGGGACCGTGGTGACAACAGAGGCGACCGAGGCGATCCCCGCGCAGACGCCGGAGGACCGCTTCGAGGCGGTGATCTCCGCCGAGCAGCGGATCGAGCCCAGGGACTGGATGCCCGACGCCTACCGGGCCACCCTGATCCGCCAGATCGCCCAGCACGCCCACTCCGAGATCATCGGCATGCAGCCCGAAGGCAACTGGCTCACCCGCGCGCCCTCGCTGCGCCGCAAGGCCATCCTGCTCGCCAAGGCCCAGGACGAGGCCGGCCACGGCCTCTACCTCTACGCCGCCGCCGAGACCCTCGGCGTCGACCGTGCCGAGCTCACCGAGAAGCTGATCAACGGCCGCCAGAAGTACTCCTCGATCTTCAACTACCCCACCCTCACCTTCGCCGATGTCGGCGTGATCGGCTGGCTGGTGGACGGCGCCGCGATCTGCAACCAGGTCCCGCTGTGCCGCTGCAGCTACGGCCCCTACGCCCGCGCGATGGTGCGGATCTGCAAGGAGGAGTCCTTCCACCAGCGTCAGGGCTACGAGCTCCTGATGACCCTGATGCGCGGCACCGAGGCCCAGCGCCGGATGGTCCAGGACGCCGTCGACCGCTGGTGGTGGCCGTCGCTGATGATGTTCGGCCCCCCGGACGCCGACTCGCCGAACACCGCCCGCTCGATGGCCTGGCGGATCAAGCGCCACACCAACGACGAGCTGCGGCAGCGCTTCGTCGACATGACCGTCCCGCAGGCCGAGCACCTGGGCGTCACCCTCCCCGACCCCGAGCTGCGCTGGAACGAGGAGCGCGGCGGCTGGGACTTCGGCGAGCCGGACTGGTCTGAGCTGACCAGGGTCATCCACGGCCAGGGCCCTTGCAACGCCCAGCGGATCGACCGCCGGCGGGCCGCCCATGAGGACGGCGCCTGGGTGCGCGAGGCGGCCGTCGCCTACGCCGCCAAGCGCGCCGCCGAGCAGCGCACCGAACAGGAGAACGGAAAGTGACCGAGCCCAAGGCCGCGTCCCCGGCAGTACCCATGGCAGAGCCCGCGCCCGGGCCCACCGGAGAGCCCACGGCAGGGCCCACCGCCGAGTCCAGGGCCGGCTGGCCGTTGTACGAGGTGTTCGTGCGCCCCCGGCGCGGCCTGAACCACGTCCACGTCGGCTCGCTGCACGCGTCCGACGACCGGATGGCGCTGCTCGCCGCCCGCGACCTGTACACCCGCCGCAACGAGGGCGTCAGCCTCTGGGTGGTCCGCTCGGACGCGATCACCGCCTCCACCCCGGACGAGCGCGACCCGTTCTTCGAGCCCAGCGGCGACAAGGTCTACCGCCACCCGACCTTCTACGACATCCCCGAGGGTGTCCCGCACATCTGACGGGGGAGCCACCGTGCACGACCACACCACGTCCACCGAGGACGACCACGTCTACCTCAGCCTCACCGACGCCACGCCCGGCCCCGAGGGTGAGGGCCGCTGGGCCTACGGAACGGGCTTCGCCGATCCGCTGCTCGGCGTAGACACCGCGCTGCCCGCCGGTCTGGACGGCGCCGACCTCGCCGCCTACTGCCAGATGCTCGGCGACGACGCCCTGATCCTCGCCCAGCGGCTGATCGAGTGGTGCACCCGGGCGCCCGAGCTGGAGGAGGAGGTCGCGCTCGCCAACCTCGGCCTCGACCTGCTCGGCCAGGCCCGGCTGCTGCTCACCCGAGCCGGTCAGGCGGACGGATCCGGCCGTAGCGAGGACGACCTGGCGTACTGGCGGGAGGAGCACGAGTTCCGCAACGTCCGCCTGGTGGAGATCCCGAACGGCGACTTCGCGTACTCCGTCGCCCGGCTGCTGCTGTTCGCCACCGCCCGCGGCGCCCTGTACGAGGCGTTGAGCGCGCACCCGGACCCGGTACTGGCCGCGGTCGCCGCCCGGGGCGTCAAGGAACTGGCCTACCACCGCGAGTACGCCACCGCCTGGACGTTGCGGCTCGGCGACGGCACGCCGCACTCGGCGGAGCGGATGCAGGCCGGGCTGGACGCGGTCTGGCCGCTGTTGGAGGAACTGTTCACCGGCCACCCGGTGGAGCTGCGGGTCGGCGTCGACCCGGCGCGGCTGCGCGAACCCGTGCTGCGCTCGCTCGGCGCCGTCATCGCCGAGGCCGGGCTGACCGTGCCGGACGTCCCGCCGCTGGCCACCGTGCTCGGCCGGGCCGGCCGGGACGGCGTGCACACCGAGGCGCTCGGCCCGCTGCTGGCCGAACTGCAGGTGGTGGCCCGCGCACACCCGGGGGCGACGTGGTGACCGACACCGTGACCACCCGCGACCTGGCCTGGTCGGTCGCCGCGGCCGTCCCGGACCCGGAGCTTCCCATGCTCACCCTGGCGGACCTGGGCGTGTTGGCCGACGTCGAGGTGGACGGCGCCGACGGCGCGGTGACCGCCTGGCTGACCCCGACCTACTCCGGCTGCCCGGCGGTCGCCGAGATGGCCGCGGACGTGGACCGCCGACTGCGCGCGGCCGGGTACCCGGACGTCCGGGTACGGCTGCGGCTGGACCCGCCGTGGTCCACCGACCTGATCACCGCAGAGGGCCGGCGCAAGCTCGCCGAGGCCGGCATCGCGCCGCCGCGCCCCACCTCGGCGGTCGCCGCCGACGGCCCCGTCCCGCTCACCCTCGGGCCCACCCGCGCCAGTGGCTCCGCCGCCCCTGTGCCCTGCCCGCAGTGCGGCGGCACCGACACGGAGGAGCTGTCCCGCTTCGGCTCCACCGCCTGCAAGGCGCTCTGGCGCTGCCGCGCCTGCCGTGAGCCCTTCGAACGTGTCAAGGAGATCTGAATGCCCGCCGCCTCTCCCGCCGCAGCGTCCGCAGCGTCCGCGGCCTCCGCGACGTCCCCGTCCGGTGTGAACGGCGCGAACGACACGGACGGCACGGACACCGCGAACGCCGTGCGACCCGCCCGCCGCCCGACCTTCCACCGGCTGCGGATCGACCGGGTGGAGCGGCTCTGCGACGACGCCGTGGCGGTGACCTTCGAGGTGCCGGAGGACCTGGCCGCCGACTTCGCCTTCCGGCCCGGGCAGGCCCTGACCCTGCGCAAGGTGGTGGACGGCGTCGACGAGCGCCGCTCGTACTCGATCTGCGCCCCCGTCGGCGGCCCGCTGCGGATCGCCGTTCGGGAGGTGCCCGGCGGGCTGTTCTCCCGCTGGTTGGTGCGCGAAGCCCGGCCCGGCGAGGAGGTGGAGGTCCTCACCCCGTCCGGTCTGTTCACCCCCGAGCTCGGCGTCCCCGCCGACCACGTGCTGCTCGCGGCCGGCTCCGGCATCACCCCGATGCTGTCGATCGCCGCCTCCGTGCTGGCCGCCGACCGCCGCTCCACCGTCACCCTGCTCTACGGCAACCGGCGTAGCGACACCGTGATGTTCGCGGACGAGCTGGCCGATCTGAAGGACCGCTACCTCGGCCGGTTCCAGCTGGTCCACGTACTCTCCCGGGAGACCAGAGACGCCGAACTGCTCAGCGGCCGGCTGGACCCGGAGCGGGTGCGGGCGCTGCTCACGGCGCTGGTGGACGTCGGCAGCGTCGGGCACTGGTGGCTGTGCGGGCCGTTCGGGATGGTCGCGGGCGCGAAGGAACTGCTCGCCGAGATGCGGGTGCCCGGCGAGCGGGTGCACCAGGAGCTGTTCCACGCCGAGGACGAGCCGCTCGCCGAGCGCGACGAGGACTGGGAACGCGCGGACGGCGATGCCGAGGGGGGCAGCGGCGAGCGCAGCGAGGTCACCGTCGTCCTCGACGGCCGCGGCAGCACTCTCACCCTCCCGCGCGACCGTTCGATCCTGGACGGCGCCCAGCGCTCCCGCCCCGACCTGCCCTTCGCCTGCAAGGGCGGGGTCTGCGGCACCTGCCGTGCCCTGGTCACCGAGGGCGAGGTGGAGATGCGCCGCAACTTCGCGCTGGAGGAGAAGGAGCTGGCGGCCGGCTACGTCCTCACCTGCCAGGCCCGTCCGCTCACCGATCGGGTGACGGTCGACTACGACCGCTGAGACCTCTCGGACGGCCAGGATCGGACGGCGGCGACTCAGACGGCGGCGGCTCAGGCAGCGGAACGTCAAGCGGCGGTATGTCGGACGGCGGAACGTCGAACGGCGGCATGTCGGACGGCGGAACGTCAGACGACGGCGGCCACTCTCTCGGGCGCCCTCCCGGCGCCCGTCGGCACCGGCCCGGCCTGCGTCGGCACGCTCCCGGGCTCCCTCGCCGGGTCCCCGAGCAGCTTCACCAGGTCGTTGACGGCAGCGCGCCCGGCCCGGTTGGCGCCGACGGTGCTGGCCGACGGGCCGTAGCCGACCAGGTGGACGCGCGGGTCAGCGGTGGCACGGGTGCCGGTGAGGGCGATGCCGCCGCCGGGGGAGCGCAGGCCGAGCGGGGCGAGGTGGCCGACCTCCGGCCGGAAGCCGGTCGCCCACACGATCGCGTCCACCGCCAGCTCCTGGTCGCCCCAGGCGACCCCGCGCTCGGTGAGCCGGTCGAACATCGGCCGGCGGTGCAGGGCGCCCAGCTCCTCGGCGCGCCGGTAGGCGACGGAGGGGCCGAGGCCGGTCACGCTCACCACGCTGGACACCGGCAGCCCCAGGCGGACCCGCTCCTCGACCTTGGCGACCACCGCACGCCCGTACTCGGGAGTGAACGGGCCGTCGTGGTAGACGGGCTCGGAGCGGGTGGCCCAGACGGTCTCGCCGACCGCCGCCACTTCCGACAGCACCTGGATCGCCGAGGCGCCGCCGCCCACCACCAGGACGCGCCGGCCGGCGAACTCCTCGGGGCCGCGGTAGTCGGCGTAGTGCAGCTGACGGCCCGCGAAGTGCCCCGGGTAGTGCGGCAGGAAGGGGCGGGTCCAGGTGCCGGTGGCGTTGATCAGCGCGCGGGTGGACCAGGTGCCCCGATCGGTCTCGACCAGCAGTCGGGAGTCGGGACGCTGCGACTCGGCGCGCACCGCGCGGACGGCGACCGGGCGCACGACCGGGAGCGCGTGCCGTTCCTCGTACGCCGCGAAGTACCCCGGCACCACCTCGCGTGCTGGGGCCTCGGGGTCGACCGGCGGAAGCCCGGCGTCCGGGAGGTCGTGGAAACCGTGCACGGTGGCCATCTGCAGGGACGGTGAGCGGTGGGCCCAGGCACCGCCGGGCGAGGCGTTGCCGTCGAGCACCACGAAGCCGCCCTCGACGCCCTCCCCGTACGGGGCGAACCCGCGACGGCGCAGGTGATAGGCGGCGGACAGGCCCGCCTGCCCGGCACCCACCACCAGGACGTCCACCCGCCGCTCAGGCGCGCTGGGCATGGCACCGTTCGTTGCACCGTAAACAGTCACGCCGGTGAAACATCCGGCGGACAGCGGCTGTTCCCAGCCTCAGGCGATCGGGGTGATGACCGCGGCCGTGCCGTAGGCGCAGACCTCGGTGCCCACGTCCGCCGCCTCGGTCACGTCGAAGCGCATCATCAGCACCGCGTTGCCGCCACGCGCCTTGGTCTGCTCGATCAGGCGCTGCATCGCCTCGTTGCGGCTCTCCACCAGGGTCTTCGTCAGCCCCCGCAGCTCACCGCCGATCAGCGACTTCAGTCCGGCGCCGATCTGGCTGCCGAGGTGGCGGCTGCGCACGGTCAGACCGAACACCTCGCCGATCACCTGGTCGACCCGGAAGCCGGGGATGTCGTTGGTGGTCACGACCATGACGTCGGCGTTCGGGCCCTGCCCACCACCGTACTCGTTGATGTCAGCCATACCGCCCATCCTGCCGGGGTCCTGCGTCCGAGTGACGCAGGCGCGGCCGGGGGTGGCCGAGAAGGCTTCGCGAAGCTGGATCAGACCGGTGATCGGGCGGCCGAAAAGCCGTACCGTAGCCCCATGGGCGAGCGAAACGATCATCCGCAGGGGCCGGGCGCGGCGGAGTACTCCGGCGCGCCGGAGATCGAGGCGACGGTGGTGCTGGGCCTGCGGATCACCGACTGGCCGGCGCTGCGCGCGGCCGCGATCAGGGCCGTCGAGGACCTGGACTTCGAGGGCATCGACCCGGCCGGCCAGCGCCGTGAACTACTGCGCGAAGTGGCCGAGGACGCCAACGCGGCGCTCGGGGCGCTGCTGCACCCCGACCGGCTGGTGGCCGTCATCCCGGGCGTCGAGGCGATCGGCGGCACCCTGGAGATCAGCGTCACCGAGGACTTCACACCGGATTTCGCCGACCTGTTCCCGCTCGACAGCGAGGACGAGGACGGCGGCGCGGGCGCCGACTGGACGCTCACCCCGCGCACCGCCTGCCTGCTGCACGCCCAGCTGATCGGCCTGGGCGACGCCGCGTACGACGACCTCGACGAGCACGGGGACGACCCGGTGGTCGACGGCGAGGACGCCGACTGGACGGTCTTCGCTCGCCTGCCCGAGCGCACCTGGCGCCTCCACCGGGGCTGGCGCCGCTCGATGGCCCGGGCCTTCGACGACCTGGCCGAGGACCTCGCGCTCGGTGAGTGGCCACTGCCGCGCTGCCTGGCCGAGGAGCTCGCGCTGCGGATGGCGCTGGTGGACGCCCGGACGCTGCTGGGCTCCCAGCCCGAGTCGGTGGCCGACATGATGGGCGATCTGCCGGCCGACCTGTACGACTACGACTGGGACGGCTGCCACGACGAGCTGTTCGGCGTGTACGGACCGGACGACGGGGACCCGGAGCTGGGCGCGGAGCAGCGCACCGAAGTGCTGCTGGCGGCGACCCACCCTGAGGGGTGGTTCCTGACGTACGAGGACGCGGAGGAACGGGACCCGCAGCGCGGGTACCGGCGCTGAGCGGGCGTCGAGCGGCGGGCCGGTCCTCCGGGGACGGTTCCGGGGCGGTCCTCGGGGCGGTCCCGGGAGCCGGGCGTGGCGGCGGACGGGCGGCTAGGCTGCGGGCATGTCCGATGCGTCTGATGTGACCGGTATGTCTGGCTCCC
This sequence comes from Kitasatospora sp. NPDC029312, assembly GCF_055569215.1. NCBI lineage: Bacteria > Bacillati > Actinomycetota > Actinomycetes > Kitasatosporales > Streptomycetaceae > Kitasatospora > Kitasatospora sp. NPDC029312. The sequence continues at coordinate 27,255 of NZ_JBVHXY010000018.1, forward strand.
TCGGCTCCTCTGTTGCTTCCGGTGCTTCCGCTCCTGCCGGCGCGGTCGGCGGTGCCGGTTCCTCCGGTGGGGCGGGTGAGTCCTCGGCGGAGCCGGACGGGGACGAGTCGGCGCTGACGCGGATCGCGCTCGGACTGGGCGGTGTGCAGGCGGCGCAGCGCGGGCGGACGGCGGAGGCGCGGGCCAGCCTCGAGGCGCTGTGGGAGGCGCTCGGCGAGCGGGACGTGCTCCACCGGTGCGTGCTGGCGCACTATCTGGCCGATCTACAAGAGGACCCCCGGGCCGAGCTGGAGTGGGACCGGCGGGCCCTCGCGGCTGCCGACTCGCTGTCCGCCGAACGCGCCGAGACCTATGAGCCGGCGCACCAGGTGCGCGCCTTCTATCCCTCGCTGCACCTCAACCTGGCCTCCGACCACCTCAAGCTCGGGGAGCCCGAGCGGGCGCGCGAGCAGCTTGAACGGGCGGTGCGCAGCCTGGACGCGCTGCCCCAGGACGCCTACAGCGCGGGCATCCGGGCAGCGGTGGACGAACTGCGGCAGCGGCTGCGCTGAGTCGCCGGGGCGCCGGCTGCTGAATCGGGCGGGGGTGGCCCGGGGCGGGTGCCGAGGGGCTGGCATGCTGGACGGGTGACTTTTCCGTACGACTCCCCGGCGCCCGACTCCCCGGCGCCCGACTCCTCGGCGGTCGGCTCTCAGGTGTTCGACGCACCGGCCTCCGCTCCCGCGACCGACGAGACTTTGGCCCCCGGGGACTCCGCCGGTGCTGAGGACTCCGCCGGTGCCGAGGGCCGCGATGCGCGGCCGCAGTACGTGCTGCCGCTGGTCGTCCGGCTGGAGAAGGCCACGCCGCCGGGGCGGACGGACGCGCTGGAGACCTCGGCGCGGGCTGTCCTCACGCTGCTCGCTGACCCGAGGGTGACCGAGGTGGACGGCGAGTGGGCGGAGCGGGTCACGGCGTGGGAGGACGCCCGGATCCGCAAGGTGGTCCGGCGGGCCCGCGGCGGCGAGTGGCGCCGGGCGGGAGAGCTGCCGGGCATCACGGTGCGGGGACAGGAGGCGGAGGTGCGGGTGTTCCCGCCGATTCCGCTGGACGGCTGGCCGAAGGAGCTCGCCAAGCTCCAGGTCTCCGGGACGGACCTGGAGGAGACGGCCGAGGTCGGCGCGCCCGGGCCGGGGCTGCCGGTGTTGTGGCTCAACCCGGAGCTGGAGATGAGTGCGGGCAAGACGATGGCGCAGACCGGGCACGCCGCCCAGCTCGCCTGGTGGCGGCTCGACGACGCGCAGCGCAAGGAATGGGCGGAGTCCGGGTTCGCGCTCGCGGTGCGGACGGCCTCGGCGGAGACGTGGACGGGCTTGGTGCGCAGAGACCTTCCGGTGGTCCAGGACGCCGGCTTCACGGAGATCGCGCCGGGCAGCTGCACGGTGATCGCGGATCATCCGGCGCTGCGGTGAAGGGGGGAGGGGAGCGGTTGGCTGCTGGCGCTGGCTCCCCGGAGGGACGACGGCGGACAGATGACAGGTGACAGATGACAACTAACAGATTTCGAAATCTGTTAGTTGTCATCTGTTCGCGGTCGCCTGTTATCTGTTCGCCTGGCCGGCCGCGTTCGCTACCCGCCCGAACCCTCGTAGCGCCGCATCGCCCGCAGCCCGCCGTACGCCGCCGTGGTCGTCCAGAGCGCCAGGATCAGCAATCCTGCCCAGTGGCCGTAGTGGATGCCGGGCTCGCTCTGGGTGCGCATCGCGTACAGGCCGGCCCGGTCGGGCAGGAACTGGCCGACCTCCCGGACGCCGGGGATCGCGGCCAGCCAGGTGGTGCCCAGGAACACCATCGGAGTGAGCAGGCCGAGCGCCGCAGTGAAGTTGCCGAGCATCGCGGTCAGGCCGAGGCAGAGCAGGACCATCATCGGGTGGTAGAGCACGCCGGCCAGGAAGCTGCGGCCGAGGCCCGGGGTGGACAGGTCCAAGCCCACGGTTGTGCGGACGGCGAGGAAGCAGCCCGCCGTCGACACCAGTCCCACCAGCAGCCCGAGTCCGCCGCCGAGCGCGAGCTTGGCGCCGTAGAGGCGGCTCCGCCGGGGGACGGCGGTGAGCGAGCCGCCGATCATCCGCGTGTTGAACTCCTGCCCGATCAGCAGGATTCCGAGGCAGGCCAGGGCGACGTGGCCGAACAGCAGGCCGTAGTAGATCCCGCCGGCCGGGTCCTCGCCGGGGGTGTGGTCCTTCGCGCCGTACGCGGCGTTGACGGCCGCGGTCACTCCGACGGTGATGACCACGGCGGTCAGCGGCGCCGCCCACTGCGAGGGCAGGGTGGTGAACTTGATCCGTTCGGCGCGCAGGGCGTTGCCGAGGCTCATCCTCATCTCTCCTTCGATCGATCCTTCGCCCGCGATCACATGGCCCACGTCGCTTGGCCCACGGTTACTTGGTTCACAGTCACTTAGCGCCGCAGTCACTCGGCCCGCCGCACGGCCCGTAGGCCGCCGTACGCCGCCAGCGCCGTCCAGAGCGCCATGATCAGCAGCCCGGTCCAGTGCCCGAACGCGACCTGCGGGTCGTCGGCGTAGTGCAGCGCGTACTGGCCGGCCCGGTCGGGAAGGAACTGGACCACCTGGCGAACTCCCGGCACGCCGGCCAGCAGCGGCGAGAGCAGGAACACCGTCGGGCCCAACAGGCCTATGGCGGCGGTGAGGTTGCCCAGCAGCGCGGTCGCCCCGAGGCAGAACACCACCAGCAGCGCCGGGTACAGCACTCCGGCCGTGACCGCTCGCGCGAAGGCGGGGCCGTGCCAGCCGCCGGGCGTGGTCGCCGCGTATCCGGCGAAGGCGCCCGCCGTGCCGAGCGCGCCCGCCCCGAGGCCGACCAGCGCGCCCAACGCCAGCTTGGCGCCGGAGAGGCGGCTCCGCCGGGGGACGGCGGTGAGCGAGACGTCGAGCATCCGGGTGTTGAACTCCTGGCCGATCAGCAGTACGCCGAAGGCCACCAGGGCCGCCTGGCCGAAGTTGAGCCCGTAGAAGACGCCGACGCCCGGGTCGTCGGTGATGGTGTGGTCCCTGCCGCCGAGGGCGGCGCCGACGGCCGTGGTGGTGCCGACGGTGAGCAGGACGGCGAACAGCGGCGGGAGCCAGAGCGAGCGGAGCGTGGTGAGCTTGATCCGCTCCGCCCGGAAGGCGTCGACGGCGTACCACCGCGGTCTCATGCGGTGGCCTCCGCGCGGTACTCGACGCTCTCGGCGGTCATCCGCATGAACGCCTCCTCCAGCGAGTCCTGTTGGACCGCGATCTCGTACAGCACCACGCCGTTGGCGGCGGCGAGCGCCGCGATCCGCTCGGGTTCGGCGCCGGTCACCTCCCAGGCGCCGCCGCCGACTTCGACGGCGTCGAGGCCGTGGCCGCTCCCGCCGAGCAGGGCCGCCAGCTTGCCCGCGTCCACGGCGCGGACCCTGATCCGGCTGCGGCCGTGGCGGTCGAGGAACTCGGAGGTGGCGGCGTCCGCGAGCAGCCGACCTCGTCCGATCACCACCAAGTGGTCGGCGGTGAGCGCCATTTCGGTCATCAGGTGGGAGGAGACCAGCACCGCCCGGCCCTCGGCCGCCAGGTCGCGCAGCAGTGTGCGGATCCAGCGGATGCCCTCCGGGTCCAGGCCGTTGACCGGTTCGTCCAGCAGCAGCACCTGCGGGTCGCCGAGCAGGGCCGCCGCAACCCCGAGGCGCTGGCGCATCCCGAGCGAGAAGCCCCGGATCCGGCGCTCGGCCGCCTCCGCCAGCCCGACCTGGGCCAGCACCTCGCCGACCCGCCGCCGCGACAGGCCGTTGCTCGCGGCGATCCAGCGCAGGTGGCCCTGCGCCGTCCGGCCGCCGTGCAGGGCGTGGGCGTCCAGCAGTGCGCCGACCTGCCGAAGCGGCGCGGCGAGTTCGGCGTACCGGCGGCCGCCGACCAGGGCGTGCCCGGCGGTGGGGTGGTCCAGGCCGAGGATCAGCCGCATGGTGGTGCTCTTGCCGGCGCCGTTCGGGCCGAGGAATCCGGTCACCACGCCGGGCCGGACCTCGAACGACAGGTCGTCGACGACCCGTCGGCCGTCGTACTCCTTGGTCAGGCCCTGGATCTCGATCACGGCCGCCCTCCCGTCCTCGCAGTGGTCACCGCCCGTGTTCCGGGCGGTGGTCCCATTCGACCGGAGCGGGCGGGCGAGCGGATCCCGCCGGGGCGGGGACGCGGCTCCCTCCCGGGAGGGAGCACCCGGCAACCCGCCGGGGGAGCACGGGAACACCCTTGACCTGGCAGGATGGCCCGATGCCACGAATGACCGCGCCCCGGCTCCGGCCGCGCCGGGGCGGAGAAGCCGGGTACGTGCCGCCCAGGGCCCTCGCGCCGCTGGTGGCCGGTGCCACCTACGCCCGGCTGCTGCACCTGCTGGTCGGATGGATCTTCGCCGGCGTCGTCCTGATGATCTATCCGGGGACGTTCCAGACGAGCCTCGGCGCGATCCTGACGAAGGCCGTCTGCCTGGACGCGGTACTGCTCGTGCTGGTCGCGCTCATCCCCGCGGCGCGCCGGGCCGAGGGCGTTCAGGCGCGGCTCCTGCTGGTGCCCGACCGCGAGGAGGACATCGGCGTGGAACCCTCCCGTACCTGGACGGACCGGCGGCGCACCGCGGGCTGGTTGATCGGGCGGGTGGCGTTCGGCTCGGCGGTCGGCTTCGCGATCGTCTTCGGACTCGCCCCCGCCTTCGACCTGCTGACCGGACCGCGCGCCTTCTGGTACCTCCCGCTCGCCCCGCTCCTGGCCCTCGGCTACGGCTGGCTGGTGGTCTGGGCCGGACGCCTGCAACTCGCCATGGCCGCACGGTTGCTGGGGCCGTCCCCGGCCGAGCGGCTGGCGGAGGCGGAGCTGCGGGCCGAACGGCTGCTGGAGCGCAACCGGTTGGCCCGCGAGCTGCACGACTCCATCGGCCATGCCCTGACCGTGACGGTCCTTCAGGCCGGAGCGGCGCGGGAGGTCGGGGACGCGGCCTTCGTCGCCAAGGCACTCGAAGTCATCGAGGAGACCGGGCGGCAGGCCATGGAGGACCTCGAACGCACCCTCGTCCTGCTGCGCGAGACCCCGGCGGGAGCCGCCGGCGGCGCGGCCACCGAACAGCCCGGCGTCGACCAGCTGCCCGCCCTGTTCGACACCGCCCGCGCGGCCGGCAACCCGATCGAGGCACGCATCGAGGTGCCGACCGGCGTGCTGCCCGGAGTGCTCTCGCGGGAGTCCTACCGGATCGTCCAGGAGGGCGTCACCAACGCGCTCAAGTACGCGCCCGGCGAGCCCGTCGACGTCCGGATAGCCGTCCGGGACGGGCACTTGGAGCTGCGCTGCGCCAACCGCCTGGTGTCGGCGGCGGGTCGGGGCGCCCCGCGCAAGGGCGGCAAGGGGCTGCGCGGCATCCGCGAGCGCGCCGTCCTGCTCGGCGGCGTGGCCACCGCCGGGCCGTCCACCGCCGGGCCGTCCACCGCCGGGGACGCCGACGGGAACGGCGACGGGAACGGCGATGGGACCGGGGATGGGGCCGGGGCATGGGTGCTCGACGTGCGGCTGCCCCTACGCTTGGGCCCGTGACGAACGATCTTGGAAACGGCCGTCGGAGCGTGGCCACCGGCCCGGTCGACATCCTGCTCGCCGACGACGAGGACCTGGTCCGGGCCGGAATGCGCGCCGTCCTGGAGGCCCAGGGCGACCTGCGGGTGGTCGGCGAGGCCGCCGACGGCGCGGAGGCGGTGGCACTGGCCCGCGCGCTGCGCCCGCACGTGGTGCTGATGGACGTCCGGATGCCCGTCCTGGACGGCCTGGCCGCCACCCGCGAACTGCTGCGCCCCGACGGCTCCGGGCAGCGGCCGCCGCGGATCCTGGTGGTGACCACCTTCGAGAACGACGACTACGTGTACCAGGCGCTGCGCGCGGGCGCCGACGGCTTCCTGCTCAAGCGCTCCCGCCCGGCCGAGATCGCCCACGCGGTCCGGCTCGCGGCGGCGGGTGAGTCGCTGCTGTTCCCGGCCGCGATCCGCCGCCTGGCAAACGGGCACGGCAACCCCGCCGCCCGCGCCGCGATGACCCGGGCGGCGCTGACCGAGCGCGAGGCGGAGGTGCTGCGGCTGATGGCACGCGGGCTCAGCAACGGGGAGATCGCCGAACAACTGTTCCTCGGGGTACAGACGGTGAAGACGCACGTCAGCAGTGTGCTGGCGAAGCTCGGCGCGCGGGACCGCACCCAGGCGGTGATCGCGGCGTACGAGTCGGGGTTCGTCGAGCCCTCGGAGTGACGGCCCTGGGCGCAGCCGTTCTTGGAGTAGCGGCTCCGGGGCTGACGGCTCCCGAGCAGCGTCCCGGGAGTCGTCCCTTCCGCGTGGCGCCTCGCAGCGGTGCCGTCGGGCGGCCGGGCCATCGGGTCGTCGGGCTGCCGCGGGGTCAGGCCGGGTAGGCGTGGGCCTGAGTGGCCTTGACCGAGGCCCAGACCGTCGACCCCGGCGCCAGCCCCAGTTCCGCGACCGCCGCCGGGGTGAGGTCGGCGGCCATCGGCAGGCTCCCGGCCAGCTCGGCGCGCACCTGGTCGCCGTGCAGGTCCAGGCCGGTGACCTCGACCTGCCACAGGTTGCGCGCGCTGGACTGGGGCCGATCCCGGTGCAGCGTCACGGCGGAGGGCGGGAACGCCACGAAGGCCGGGCCGCTCAGCTCCTCGGCGGTGACCACGACCGTGCCCTCCGGCAGGGTGACCCGGGTGCCCTCCGCCCGGCCCTGGTACAGGTTCAATCCGACCAGACGGGCGATGTAGTCGGTGCGCGGCCGCCGGGCGACCTCCGCCGGTCTGCCGGACTGCACCTCCCGGCCGTCCTCGATCACCACCAGCCGGTCGGCCAGCACCATGGCGTCCAGCGGGTCGTGCGTGACGAGCACCGCCACCGCCTCGAACTCGACCAGGTGACGGCGGAGTCGGGCCCGGACGTCGAGCCGGGTACGGGCGTCCAGGGCGGCCAGCGGCTCGTCCAGCAGGAGCAGCCGGGGGCGGACGGCCAGCGCGCGGGCGAGAGCCACCCGCTGCGCCTGCCCGCCGGAGAGCCGGCCGGGGCGCACGGAGGCGTACTCGGCCAGGCCCATCCGGTCCAGCCAGGCCGCCGCCTCGGCCCGGGCCTCGCGCTTGGGACGGCCCTGGCAGCGCGGACCGAAGGCGACGTTCTCGAGCGCGCTGAGGTGAGGGAACAGCAGGTAGTCCTGGAACACCACGCCGACCGGCCGCTCCTCGGCCGGAATGTGCAGGTGTCGGGCCGGTTCCTCCAACACCCGGCCGTCCAGTCGCAGGTGGCCGCCGGTGAGCGGGAGCAGTCCGGCCAGGGCGCGCAGCGCGGTCGACTTGCCGGCGCCGTTCGGACCGAGCAGCGCGATCACCTCGCCGGGGGCGGCGGTGAGTGCGAGGTCGAGGGTGAACGCGGCACGCTCGACCCGGAGGCGGGCGTCCAGGGCGGGGCCCGGGGCGCTCTTCGCGTTCGCGGTGCTCGCGGTGCTCGAGGTACTCATCGTGCTCATCGACTCCGCATTTCGGCTCTGCGCTTCCGGGTCAGGGGCTGGTTCCGGGGCTTTCTGGGCCGGCTCCAGGGCCGGCGTCGGGATCGGCGTCGGAGTCGGCTTCGTAGTCGCCGTCCGGGTCGGCTCCGCGGGGGCCGCTACGGGGTCGTCGACATCCAGCGGTCGCGCAGGCCGACCAGGACGGCGACGGAGACCGCGAGCAGGACCAGCGAGAGGGCGATCGCAGCCTGCGGGTCGGACTCCATGGCCAGGTAGACGGCCAGCGGCATGGTCTGGGTGCGGCCGGGGAAGTTGCCCGCGAAGGTGATCGTCGCGCCGAACTCGCCGAGCGCCCGGGCCCAGGCCAGTACGGCGCCGGCGGCGATCCCCGGTGCGATCATCGGCAGGGTGACCCGGCGGAACGCCGTCAGCCGGGAGGCCCCCAGCGTCGCGGCCGCCTCCTCGTAGCGGGGGTCGGCCGCCCGCAGCGCGCCCTCGACGCTGATCACCAGGAAGGGCATCGCCACGAAGGCCTCGGCGATCACGACGCCGGTGGTGGTGAAGGGCAGGGTGATGCCGAAGGCGGAGTCCAGCCAGGAGCCGACGATCCCGCGCCGCCCGAGCACCAGCAGCAGCGCCACGCCGCCGACCACCGGGGGTAGCACCAGCGGCAGGGTCACCAGCGCCCGGACCACCCGCCGGCCCGGCAGCTCGGTGCGGGCGAGCAGCCAGGCCAGCGGGACGCCGAGCACCAGCGAGACCGCGGTGGCGGCGGTCGCGCAGATCAGCGACAGCCGGAGGGCCTCCCAGACGGCGTCGCTGGTGAGCTGCTCGGACAGACCGCTCCACGGCGCCCGGACCAGCAATCCCACCAGCGGGAGGGTCAGGAACGCCAGACCGAGCAGCGCCGGGAGCAGCAGCGTGACCGGGACGCGGTGCGCGCCCCTGCGGCGGCGCGTCAGGGCCCTCGCGGGTCCTGCGGCCGCCGGTGTGCCCCGGCCCGTGGAGCCGTCGCGGCCGGTGGGGCCGTCGCGGCCGGTAGAACCGTCGCGGCCGGTGGTGGTGCGGTCCCTCACGGCGCCTGGAAGCCCGCCGCGGTCAGCACCTGCTTGGCCTCGGGCGACTGGATGTACGCCACGAAGGCGGCGGCGCCGTCCTTGTTCGGGGCCTTGGCGAGCGCGGCGATCGGGTAGTCGTTCACGGCCTTGTCGGCCTCGGGGAAGTCCACGCCGTCGATCTTCGCAGCATCGGAGCGCACATCGGTCTTGTACACGAGTGAGGCGTCGACCTCGCCGAGCTCGACCTTGGTGAGGGCGCCCTTGACGTCCTGCTCCAAGGTGACCGGCGTCAGGCTGAGGCCCGCGGCCTTCAGCGCGGTCTGGGCGGCGGCGCCGCAGGGCACCTCCTTCGCGCAGAGCGCGACCTTCACGCCGGAGGCGGTGAGGTCCTTCAGGCCCGCGATGTGCTTGGGGTTGCCCTTGGGCACGGCGATGGTGAGGGTGTTCTTCACGAAGGTCTTTGGCTCGCCACTGGCACCGCCCGCGTCGGTGACGGTCTTCATGGTGGCCGGGCTGGCGGCGGCGAACACGTCCGCCGGGGCACCGGAGTTGATGCTGGCGGCGAGGGCGGAGCTGCCGCCGAAGTTGAACGAGACCTTGGTGCCCGGGTTGGCGGCCTCGAACTTCTTGCCGAGGTCGGTGAAGGTCTCCTTGAGGGAGGCTGCGGCGAAGACGGTGACGGAGCCGTGGGCCTTCGGGACGTCGCCGGTGCCGGTGGCGCCGCCCGTGGCGGCCACGGTGCTGGTGCTGCTCGCGCTGCTGCCCGCAGTCGAGGAGGAGCCGCCGCTGCTGCAGGCGGTGGCGCCGAGGCTGAGGACGAGGGCCGCCGTGGCGGCGACGGCGAGTCTGCGGGTGGCGGTGGTGCGGGTGCTCATCGGGGCTTCCCCTCCAGGGTTCGCGCCGGAAGGGGCGCGGGCGCGGGGCCGGACCGCAGGTGCGGCCATTACGGCGATCATAGTGCCGCAAATGCGAGTGATAAATCCCCTGTCACTTCGCACAGACGGGCTGCGACGAGCGGCTCGGGGCCGCTGTGGGAAGGCTCAAACGGCATGGACGGCATGGACGGCATGGACGGGATGGATAGAACCAAGCGGCGCGGGCGGTCCGGGCCGCCCGGGCCGTCCGGGCGCCCCGGACGCGGCGGCTGCGGTCGGAAGCGGTGGCAGGCTTCGGTCCCGCCGGGAAAACCCGTCGCGTCGAGGCTGGTGAAGGGGACAGAGTGTGCGCAGCCCGGCCGTACGACCGATGAGCGGTCGTGTCGGGCGGGCCCACGATCGAGCCCGGGGAGGGAGTCCGCCATGTCCACACTTCGAGTCACCGCCGAGAGGCTCGTCATCCTTGAGCACCCGAACGCCGACGCTCTGGAGCTGGCACAGGTCGGCCTCTACCGGGCCGTGGTGGCGAAGGGTGTCTACCGAAGCGGTGACTACGCCCTCTACATCCCCGAACAAGCCGTCCTCCCCGAGCAGTTGATTGATGAGCTCGGGCTGACCGGCAAGCTGGCCGGCTCGCGGGCGGACCGGGTGAAGGCGGTACGGCTGCGCGGGGAGCTCTCCCAGGGCATCGTCTGCCGGCCCGCCGCGCTCGGCGACACCGATCTGGCCGGGGCCGCCGACCGGGACGAGGACTTCGCCGAGCTGCTCGGCATCGTCAAGTGGCAGCCGCCGGTGCCCACGTCGATGAACGGCGAGGTGGTCAGCGCACCGGACCTGCTGCCCTGGGTGGACGTCGAGAACCTCAAGCGCCACCCCGACGTGTTCGAGCCCGGCGAGCCGGTGGTGCTCACCGAGAAGCTGCACGGCAGTTGCTGCCTGGTCACGTACACCGCCGCGACCGGCGAGGTGCAGGTCTCCTCCAAGGGGCTCGGCGCGCAGGGGTTCGCACTGGTCGAGGACGGGCGCAACCTGTACTGGCGGACGGTGCGCGCGTACGACATCCCGGCGGTGGCGGCCCGGCTCGCCGAGCGACTGGGCGCCGAGCGGGTCGGCATCTTCGGCGAGGTGTTCGGCGAGGGCGTCCAGGACCTGACGTACGGGGTGTCCGCACGCGGCGGGCGGCCCGGGTACGCCGCGTTCGACGTGTCGGCCGTGATCGACGGACAGCTGACCTGGCTGCCCGCCGCCGAACTGCTGGAAGACACCCTGCCGTTGGTGACCGAGCTGTGGCGCGGGCCGTTCGACACCGGGACGGTGCTGGCGTACGCCCAGGGAAAGGAGACCCACTCCGGGCGCGAACTCCACCTGCGCGAGGGCGTGGTGATCCGGCCGGTGACCGAGCGCTGGAGCCCGGTGTTGGGCGGACGGGCGATCGCCAAGGTGGTCAGCGACGCGTATCTGACCCGCAAGGGCGGCACCGAGTACGAGTGAGCGGGGCGATTCCGGTCGGGGGCGGGTGCGCGTGGTCCGCACCCGCCGTTCGGCGGCCTTCCCCTATCACTTCCGCAGCTGAATACCCGTCAGTAAGGTTGGGAGGTCGCCAGCGCCGTACTCGCCAGCGCAGAAGGAGTGCCGATGACCACCACAGCCGCCATACCGGGGCCGGCCGGGAACCCGCTGGTCGGGTCGCTGTTCGACCTCACCCGCCGTCCACTGCGCACCTACCTCGCGGCCCGTCGTGACTACGGCGACGTGGTGCGCTTCCAGGCCGGGCCGCCCGGTCTGCGCGTCGAGTTCTACGGCGTGTTCTCGCCCGACGGCGTCCACCAGGTGCTGGGCAGCGAGGCGGCCAACTTCCGCAAGGAGAACGCGTTCTACGACGAGCTGCGGGCCAGCGTCGGCAACGGGCTGCTGACCAGCCAGGACGGTGAGTACCAGCTCCAGCGCCGGCTGATCCAGCCGCTGTTCACCCGGCGCCGGGTCGACGGCTACGCCGACGCGCTCGCCGAGGAGGCGCAGGCGCTCACCGAGCGGTGGCGGAGCGTACCGGGCGGGGTGGTGGACGCGGCGGAGGAGATGTCGCGGTTCGCGCTGCGTGCGGTGGCGCGGATCCTCTTCGGCGCCGACGTCGAGGAGGCGGTGGAGGTGGTGAACCGCAGCTTCCCGGTGCTCGGCGAGTACGTGAAGGAACGCGGCTTCGCCCCCGTCCGGCTGCCGCGCAGCTGGCCGACACCCGGCAACCGGCGCGGCGCCGAGGCGCAGCGAGCGCTGTACGGGATCTGTGACCGGATCATCGCCGAGCGGGCCGCGCGCGGCGGCGACGAGGACGCGGACGACCTGCTGACGCTGTTCGGGCGGGCCCGCGGCGAGGCCGGCGAGCGGCTGGATCCGTCCGAACTCCGGGACCAGGTCCTGGTGTTCCTCCTCGCCGGTCACGAGACCACGGCCACCTCACTGGCCTTCGCGCTGCACCTGCTGGCCAAGCATCCGGAGCAGCGCAAACTCGCGCAGCAGGAGGCGCGGACCGTCCTCGCGGGGCGGGCGCCCACGGCGGCGGACCTGGAGCGGCTGCCGTACGTCACCCGGGTGCTCAAGGAGGCGATGCGGCTCTTCCCGGCGGCGGCGCTGGTCGGGCGGCGGGCGGTCGAGGAGACGGTCATCGACGGGCACGTCATCCCGGCAGGGGCCCAGGTCATGGTCGCGCCACTGGTCACCCACCGGCACCCGGACCACTGGGTGGACCCGGAGCGCTTCGACCCGGACCGGTTCCTGCCGGAGGAGGAGAAGGCCCGGCACCGGTACGCCTGGTTCCCGTTCGGCGGGGGACCGCGAGCGTGCATCGGGCAGCACTTCTCGATGCTGGAGGCGGTGCTGACGCTCGGGGTACTGCTGCGGGACTTCGAGGTGGAGCCGGTGGACCGGCGGGTGGCGCTCTCCATGGGCATCACCCTGCGGGCGGCCAGCCCGATGCGGGTGCGGGTGACGGCGGCCGGCTGAGCGGATTCGGCGTTCGTCTCTGGGCGGCTGCAACGGGCATGCGAACAAGTAACAGATAACAGATTTCGAAATCTGTTATCTGTTACTTGTCATCTGTCATCTGTCAGCTGTCAGCTGGCGGCCGCCTCTCGCTCTGTGTTTGACTGCCGCGTCCGCTGGGCGACCAGTTGCACACGAATCACTGCGCAGAGTGAGGGGGCGATCTATGATGTGACCCGTGTCACAACCTGCTCAGCGGGTCGAACCGACCCAACTGGGCGTACGGAGTGCCGATTTCCGGGGAGAGCGGCATGGCGGATTGCAGCAGACGATACCTGGGCGGGCGGGGCAAGGAGCTCGGAACGGCTCCCACCGAACGCCAATCCGCGGATTTCAACCGAGCGTTCACCGACCTCCTGCCCAAACTCCACCACGCCGCTGCGACGCTCACCGGCAGCCCGCTCGCGGCCGGGGACGTCGTCCACGACGCCTACCTGCGGATCGCCCGCCGCCCGGAGCGGTTCCTCAGCCATCCGCAGCCCTACGCCTACGTGTTCACCACGATGACCAACATCCTGCGCGACCAGTGGCGCCGCGAGCGCCGCCGGGTCCCGCTGCCGGAGGTGCCCGAGCAGGCCGAGCCGGCAGAGCGCGGTCGCTCCGAGCCGGAGCCGGTGTCCGGCGGACTGGCCGAGCTTCAGGCGCGGTGGGAGGTGGTCCGGCTGCTCGGTTTCCTGACCGCCAAGCAGGCCCGCGCGGTGGTGCTGGTGGATCTCCACGGCTACTCCGTCGACGAGGCCGCCGACCTTCTCGGCCTGCACCGCAGCACCCTGGCCGTCACCCGTCGCCGCGCCCACCGCCGACTGCGCGCCGTCCTGGAGCACGAGCGCCGGCACGGAGCCTGAGCGCGGACATGGAGCCTGACGCCGGGTCGGAGCTTCGGTGCCGGGTGGATCCCTGAGCCCCCGGCCCGCACAGGAGGCATCCGACCGGTCCCCGACGTCCGACGCACCGAACCGACGACAAGTCGGCCGATGCGCCACCCCGGCCCGTACGCTGAAAATCGTGATCACGGACGACGACCACCGCCTGCGCGCCCTGGCCGAGGACGGCCGCTGGCCCGAGCTGCTCGCCGCCTACCGGCAGGGCCGGGCGGCGGCTGTCGCGCAGGCCGGGGAGCGGGCTGCCGCGGCCCTGACCGCGCCGCTCGGCCACCTGATCGCCTACGCGGCGCCACCCGAACTGGCCGTCCGGCTGTTCGACGCGGACGGCGGCGAGGGGACGGCCGCCGGAGTGGCCGACCACGACGCCGGTCCGATCTGGGAGGTGCTGGCGACCCGGCACTCCTGGCTGCGGCTGTCCCCGCTGCTCGGTCCGGCCCCGGTGCGCCGCCTGGTCGCGCACACCCGGGTACTGCTCGGGGAGGACCTGTCGTACGGGGCCGAACCCGACCCGGAGGGCGTGCCGCTGCGGCTTGAGCCGTGGGAGGCGGCGGGCTGGGACGAACCCTCCCGGGTGCGCGAGTACCTGCCCGGCGGGGGAGCGCGCAGTGCGGTGCTGACGCTGCCGTCCAGCCGGGAGGGACTGGGCGAAGTCGACTTGCCGGAGCCGGGCGCCCGGCTGGGCGGCCAGCGGGTCACCCGGGCGCTGGCCGAGCTGTCCGCGATCGCGCCGTGGGCGGAGGTGGTCTGCGTGCGCGGCCAGGCCCCGTTGGCGGCCGCAGTGCTGGCCCGGGGCCGGCGGGTGGTCGGCGGGTACCTGCCGTTCGCGCTCGCCTACCCGGCGCTGGTGCAGGCCGCCGCGGTCGGCCGCACCCACGGCGGCGCGCACGGGCGGCTGGGGCTGTGGCGGGCACTGAGCGCGATGGCGGGCGCGGATGACCCCGACCGGGTGGAGGTGAACGCCCTGGTGGCCCGGATGCGCTGCTTCACCTGGCAGGAGCCGGCGGCCGGCCTGCGCCATCTGCACCTCGCGCTGGAGGACCCCGCGAGCGGGGTGGCCTGGGCCATCAGTGGCTCACAGGAGTTCTGAAGCCTCGCCTCGCCCGGCCCGGCCTGGCCCGGCCACGGACAACGGGAACCCCTGGCCCGACGCCGCCTCCCGGGTGGCGCCGGACCAGGGGAGTGGAACATGGCTCGGCCGCTCAGGCGGCGGTGGACGCGCTGGACGTGGTGGGCGCGGTGGGAGCCGGATCCGCCGTAAGGAGCGGCTCCGGGGCGGGCTCGGCAGTGCCCGGGGCACCGTGGGCGTCGCGGGCACCGTGGGTGTCGTGGGCGTCGACCAGGGTCCGTTCGTCGAAGGGCAGCTCGCCGCCCAGGACCCGGCGGGCGCGCTCGGCGTCCAGTTCACCGGTCCACTGCCCGATCAGCACGGTGGCGACGGCGTTGCCCGCGAAGTTGGTGAGTGCCCGGGCCTCGGACATGAAGCGGTCGATGCCGACGATCAGGCCGACCCCGTCCACCAGTGCGGGCTTGTGGGACTGCAGCCCGCCCGCGAGGGTGGCCAGCCCGGCGCCGGTGACCCCGGCCGCGCCCTTGCTGGCGATCACCATGAACACCAGCAGCGAGATCTGCTCGCCGATCGACATCGGCTTGTCCATCGCCTCGGAGATGAAGATCGAGGCCATGGTGAGGTAGATCGCGGTGCCGTCCAGGTTGAAGCTGTACCCGGTCGGCACGGTGATGCCGACGACGGGGCGGCTGACGCCCAGGTGCTCCATCTTGGCGATCAGGCGGGGCAGCGCGCTCTCCGAGGAGGAGGTCGAGAGGATCAGCAGGAACTCGCGGCCGAGGTACTTGAGCAGCGCGAACACGTTGATCCCGGCGACCAGCCGCAGCAGCGCGCCGAGCACCACCACGACGAAGAGCGCGCAGGTCACGTAGAAGCCCACCATGATCACGGCGAGGCTCTTCAGCGCGGCCGTGCCGGTGGCCCCGACGACCGCCGCCATGGCCCCGAAGGCGCCGATCGGCGCGACCCACATGATCATCGACATGACGCGGAAGACCAGCCGCTGCAGGTGCTCGACGCCGCGCAGCACCGGGGCACCGGCCGGGCCCATCGCCTGCAGGGCGAAGCCGGCCAGCAGTGCGACCAGCAGGGTCTGCAGCACCTTGCCCTGGGTGAGGGCGGAGAACAGGGTGTCGGGGATCATCCCCAGCAGGAAGTCGGTGGTCGACTGGGCCGCGCCGGCGGCCGCCTGGGCGTGGCCGGACTTGGCGAGCGCGGCGGTCAGGTGCAGGCCGCCGCCGGGCTCCAGCAGGTTGCCGACGACCATGCCGATGGCCAGCGCGACGGTGGACATGGCGAGGAAGTATCCGACGGCCAGGCCGCCGACCTTGCCGACCTGCGCCGCCTTGGTGACCGAGCCGATGCCCAGCACGATGGTGCAGAAGATCACGGGACTGATCATCATCTTGATCAGGTTGACGAAGCCGGTGCCGACCGGCTTCAGCTCCACGGCGAAGCCGGGGGCGACCAGTCCGACCACCACGCCCGCGATCACGGCGGCGATCACGGCGAGGTAGAGGTAGTGGGTCCGGTCCTTGCGTCTGGGTCCCCCCGCCGTTGCGGCTCCAGCTATCGACATCTACGGCTCCTTCGCCCTGCATTCCTGGCGGCCCCGGGTGGTGGGCCGCTCCGACTATGGGCTCGGGGGTGACGGGGGTCACGTTTGCGTTCATAGAGTTCACGGCGGGAGGGGGCTGCTCCGGGCCCTGGGAGCCGCGGAGGGCGTGGTGCACACTGACAGGCATGTCCGTGCGCCCCGACCCCGCCCGTCCGCGTCGCCGGTGGCCGCCCCTGCCGTGCCCGCCACGCTTGCCGCGTCGACGGCGCCTGCCGCGTCTATCGCGCCTGCCGCGCCGGTTGGTCCGCAGCCTGGCCGGGCAACTCTTCGTCGTCCAGGTGGTCATCGTGGCCGCCGTCGTCGCGGGCGGCGCGGTGCTCGCGTACCTGTTCACCGCCGAGCGCACCGAGGACGCGGCCCGCCGCGAGGTCACCTCCGTCGCCCACGCCGTCGCCGACTCGCCGTCCGTCCGGTCCGCCGTCGCCGGGCCCGACCCGACCGGGGTGCTCCAGCCGTACGTCGAGCAGGTGCGCCAGGACACCGGGGTCTCCTTCATCACCGTCATGGACACCGACGGGGTGCGCTGGACCCACCCGCTGCCCGAGCAGATCGGCAAGCGCTACCTCGGGCACATCGACTGGGCGCTCGCCGGCCGAACCCGCAGCGAGACCTACACCGGCACGCTCGGCCCTTCCGTGCGGGTGGTCACCCCGGTGTGGGACGACCGGCACCGGGTAGTCGCACTGGTCAGCGTCGGCCTGACGCTGGAGTCGATCTCCGCCCAGCTGAGCGGTCCGCTGCTGGCGCTGGTCGCCGTCGCGCTGGCGGCCCTGGCGCTCGGCGGGGCGGGCACCTACCTCGCCAACTCCCGGCTGCGGCGGCACACCCACGGCATGGGGCCGGACGAACTCAGCCACCTCTACGAGTACCACCAGGCGACCCTGCACTCCGTACGGGAGGGGCTGATCCTGCTCGACCGCTCGAACCGGGTGGTGCTGTGCAATGACGCCGCCCGCGAACTGCTCGGCCTGCCCGGCGGGTTGGACGGGCGCCCGGTCGCGGAACTGGGCCTGCCCGAGGCGCTGGTGACGGCTGTGCTCGGCGAGGCACCGGTACGGGACGAGGTGCACCTGACCGCCGAACGGGTCGTGGTGCTCAACACCTCCACCATCGGCACCGGCCTCGGCCGGGTGGTCACCCTCCGCGACCACACCGAACTCCAGTCACTGAGCGGAGAACTGGACTCCGTACGCGGCTTCACCGAGGCGCTCGGGGCACAGGCGCACGAGGCCGCCAACCGGCTGCACGCCGTCGTCTCCCTGATCGAACTCGGCCGTCACGAACAGGCGGTGGAATTCGCCACCGCCGAACTCGAACTCGCCCAACAGCTCACCGACCGGGTGGTCGCGGCGGTCAGCGAACCGGTGCTGGCCGCGCTGCTGCTCGGCAAGGCCGCCCAAGCGGCCGAGCGCGGAGTGGAGTTGACCCTCACCGAGGACAGCCGGATCGACGACGGCGTGCTGCCGCCCGGCCTGCCCGCCCGGGACCTGATCACCGTGCTGGGCAACCTGATCGACAACGCGGTGGACGCCGCGATCGCCGGAGCCGGGCACAGCGCCCCCGCACCTGAGGTCACCGTCACCGCGCGGATCGACGGCGAGGACTCGCCGGACGCCTGCCTGCTGCTGCGGGTCGCCGACACCGGGGCCGGCATCGACCCGTCCGCCGTCCAGGACGTGTTCCGGCGCGGCTGGAGCACCAAGCAGGACGGCCACGGGCACGGCCTCGGGCTGGCGCTGGTCGCCCAGGCCGCCCGGCGCAACGGCGGCACCGTCGAGGTCGGACGGGAGCGCGGCGCGGTGCTCACCGTACGGCTGCCGCTGGCCGGTCGCGCCCGCGAGCGGGAAGGGGCCCTGGCGTGACGGCGGCCGGAGCAGCCCGAGCGGACATCTCCGTCCTGGTGGTCGAGGACGACCCGGTGGCCGCCGCCGCGCACACCCTCTACGTCGAGCGCGAGCCCGGCTTCCACGCCGCCGGGACGGTGCACAGCTGCGCCGACGCGCTGCGCTTCCTGGAGAAGGCCCGCGCTGCAGGGGCGTCCGTCGACCTCACCCTGCTGGACCTCTACCTGCCGGACGGCCACGGCCTGCAGCTGTGCCGCACGCTGCGCGCGGCCGGGCACGCCACCGACGTCATCGCCGTCACCTCGGCCCGTGACCTCGCCATGGTCCGGCAGGCGGTGTCGGCGGGGGTCGTCCAGTACCTGCTGAAACCGTTCAGCGCGGCCGCGCTGCACGACCGGCTGCAGCGCTACGCCCGCTACCGGGACAGCCTGGGCCGGGCCGGCGAGGCGACCGGGCAGGAGGAGGTCGACCAGGCGTTCGCGCTGCTGCGCACGCCCGAGCGCAGCCCCCTGCCCAAGGGGCTCAGCGCGCCGACCTTGGACACCATCGCGTCCGTTCTGCGCGAGGCCGCGACCGGGCTGTCGGCGGCCGCCGCGGGCGCTGCCGCCGGGGTCTCCCGGATCACCGCGCGGCGCTATCTGGAGCACCTGGTGGACACCGGGCGGGCGGTGCGGGAGCCGCAGTACGGGAACGTCGGCCGGCCGGAGCTCTGCTACCGGTGGAAGGGGCGGGCCTGACCGCTCGTGCCGTTCTGGGGCCGGGCCGAGGCCGGGCGGGCCGGGGCCGGGCCGGGAGGGGCCGGGCCCCGGGTTTCAGTCGTCGGGCGTGACCTTTCGGTGCTCGGCTCGTTGGCCCGCTCGGGGGTCGTGTCGCGGGTGCCGGGGAGGTTCGGGGAGGTTCACCCGCTCGGGTGGTTCTGGGGGACCCGGGGCATTCCGCCAGGTCAAGGGCGATAAAGTTAGGCTTACCTAACTTCTTCTGGGGGTTCGCCTTGTCGCTCGCCGCCGTACCCGCCCAGGACGCCTGCGGGGCCGCCACCGGGGCACCGCCCGCCGGTGAGGCCATCCTGCGCCGCCAGCGCGTCCGCGAGTCCGCCGCCCGGACGTACGCCCGCTCCTTCCCGATCGTCCCGGTGCGCGCCAACGGCATGACCGTCGAGGGTGCCGACGGGCGGCGCTACCTCGACTGCCTCTCCGGCGCGGGCACCCTCGCCCTCGGCCACAACCACCCCGTGGTGCTGGAGGCGATCCGCCGCACCCTCGACAGCGGCGCCCCGCTGCACCTGCTCGACCTCGCCACCGCCGAGAAGGACGACTTCACCAGCGCGCTGTTCGACAGCCTCCCGGCGGAGTTCGCCGCCCGCGCCCGGGTGCACTTCTGCGGCCCGGCCGGGACGGACGCCGTCGAGGCCGCGCTCAAACTGATGCAGACCGCCACCGGACGCGCCGGCGCACTCGCCTTCACCGGCGCCTACCACGGGATGACCGCCGGAGCCCTCGCACTCACCGGCAACGTCGCCGTCAAGGAACCGCTGCCCAGCGGGGGCGAAGTCGTCCGACTGCCCTACCCGTACGGCTACCGCTGCCCGTTCGGCGTCGGCGGCCAGGCCGGCACCGAACTCGCCGCGACCTACGTGGAGAGGCTGTTGGACGACCCCTCGGGCGGGGTGGTGCCGCCCGCCGCGATGATCCTGGAGGCCGTCCAGGGCGAGGGCGGAGTCGTCCCCGCGCCCGACGGCTGGCTGCGCGAGATGCGCCGGATCACCGCCGAACGCGGCATCCCGCTGATCGTCGACGAGGTGCAGACCGGCGTCGGGCGCACCGGAGCGATGTGGGCGGTCGAGCACAGCGGCATCGTCCCGGACGCCATGGTGCTGTCCAAGGCCATCGGCGGCAGTCTGCCGCTCGCCGTCGTCGTCTACCGGGAGGACTACGACGGCTGGCGGCCGGGCGCTCACACCGGCACCTTCCGCGGCAACACCCTCGCCATGGCCGCCGGGGCCGCCACACTGCGCCACGTCGCCGCCCACGGGCTGGCGGAGCGGGCCGGGGTGGTCGGCGCGCGGATGGTCGCCCGGCTGCGGGAGCTCTCCGCCGAACTGCCGGTGATCGGCGACGTGCGGGGGCGCGGGCTGATGCTCGGCGTCGAGCTCGTCGACCCCGCCGCCGACGCTGACGCCTGCGGGGCCCGGCCGGCGGATCCGGCGCTCGCCGTGCGGGTGCGGGAGGCATGCCTGGCACGCGGCCTGATCGTCGAACTCGGCGGACGCCACGACGCGGTGCTGCGGCTGCTGCCGCCACTCACCATCACCGACGAGCAGGTGGCCGCGGTGCTCGACCGGCTGGCGGACGCCATCGCTGCGGCCTCCGCCGAGACTGCCGTGGCGGCGCGGACGACTCCGGCGGCTCTGGCGGCTTCACGGGCGGCTCCGGCGGCTCCGACGGCTTCGGGAGCTTCGAGGGCGGCTTCGCGAGGGCGGGCGTGACCGCCCGGCCCGACCCCGGACCCGAACTGCCGCGCGACGACCTCCCGTTGGACGCGCTCGCGGGCGGCGCCGACGGCCCCGGGGCGCTCCGCCCGCTGCTCGCCACCGTCCTCGACGCGCTCGACACCGGCATCGCGCGGCGCTCCGGCCCGCTACCCTCCGGGAGCCCCGCCGAGATCGCCGCCCTGGTCGCCGACGGGCTGTCCGCCGCCGACGGGCACGACGCCCTGGCCCGGCTCACCGAACTGCTCGCCTACGGCGCCGCCGACCCCGCCGACCCGGCCTGCGCGGCCCACCTGCACTGCCCTCCACTCGCCGTGGCCACCGCCGCCGACCTCGCGGTCAGCGCGCTCAACCCCTCGCAGGACTCCTGGGACCAGGCCCCCGCCGCGACGGCCATGGAAACCGCGCTGCTCGCCGAACTCGCCACCCTGGTCGGCTACGACCCGGCGCGCGCGGCGGGCGTGCTCACCTCCGGCGGCACCGAGTCCAACCTGATGGGCCTCATGCTCGCCCGGGACCAGAAGCTCGACGGCATCGTGGAGTTGGACGGAATCCCGGCCGGCGTGCGACCGTGCATCCTGGCCTCCGAGGTCGCCCACTTCTCCGTCCAGCGCTCCGCCGCCCTGCTCGGACTCGGCGAACGGGCCGTGGTCGACGTCCCCGTCGACCGCCGACTCCGCATGCTGCCCGACGAGTTGGAACGCGCCCTGGCCGAGGCCACCTGGGCCGGCCGGACCCCGATCGCCGTCGTCGCCACCGCCGGCACCACCGACACCGGCACGATCGACCCGCTGGACACCGCCGCCGAACTCGCCGGGCGCTACGGCGCCTGGCTGCACGTCGACGCCGCCTACGGCGGCGGTGCGCTGCTCTCCGACCGGCTCGCCCCACTGCTCGACGGCATCGCCCGCGCCGACTCCGTCTCCCTCGACTGGCACAAGCTCGGCTGGCAACCGGTCGCCGCCGGCGTCTTCCTGGTCCGGCGGGCGGAGACCTACGTGTCGCTCGCCCGACGCGCCGAGTACCTCAACCCGGTGGACGACGAGCAGGCCGGCTACCCCAGCCTGCTCGGCCGCTCCCTGCGCACCACCCGCCGCGCCGACGCCTTCAAGCTGGCCGTCACCCTGCGCACCCTCGGGCGCGAAGGGCTCGGCCGACTGGTCGACGCCTGCCACGAACTGGCGCTCGCCGCCGCCTCCGCCGTCCGCGCCGAACCCTCGCTCGAACTGCACGCCGAGCCGGTGCTCACCGCGCTGCTTTTCCGCTACCGGCCGCCCGGGCTGACGGACGAGGCCGCCCTCGACGAGTTGAACGGGCGGCTGCGCCGGCTGCTGCTGCGCACCGGGCGGGCGGTGGTCGGGCGCACCGAACTGCCGGGCGAGGGGCCCGGGCGGGTCCGGCTGAAGCTCACGCTGCTCAACCCTCACACCACGGCGGGGGAGGTGGGCGCGCTGCTGCGGGAGGTGGTCGGCGCGGGGCGCGAGGTCGCCGGGGAGTGGGCGAGGTAGTGGCAGGCCCGTGCCCGTCGGGAGCTCCCCGGGGGTGGCGCTCCGGTGATGCGTGCCGGGCGGGCGGGTGTCGCAGGGGGTGGCCGCGCGGTCAGTTGCTCAGCAAAATGTCCCGGCTGAGCTCCCAGGTGTGGGGGTCGGCGGCGACCAGCAGTCCGTCCACGCAGCCGGGGGCCTCGGGGCGGTAGGGGCTGCCGTCCAGTCGGGCCGACACCCCGCCGGCCTCGGAGAGGAGGAGGGAGCCGGGGGCGTGGTCCCAGGGGAGGGTGCGCCAGTAGAGGATGAAGTCGAACCGGCCCTCGACGACGTCCGGGTACTCGATCCCCGCCGCGCTACGTCCCGGGTCGATCCCGCCGAAGGCCGAGCCGTTCGCTTCCAGGCGGCGGCGCCGGCCGGGGTCGAGGAAGCGGCTCTTCAGGACGCCCGTCAGCTCGGCCGGGTCGGCCGGTGCCGGTGACCGGGTGAGGCGCTGGCCGTCGCGCCACGCGCCGGCGCCCAGTTCGGCGCTGTAGGCGGTTCCGGTGGTGGGCTGCCAAATCCAGGCGGCGACCGTCCGGCCGGAGCGGACGAGGGAGCACATCACGGCGTAGTCGGGGCGGCCGGCGACGAAGTTGGCGGTGCCGTCCACCGGGTCGACCAGCCAGACCGCGGGCTCGTCGTGGATGGCCCGGGCGAGGTCGGGATCGGCGGCGACGGCCTCCTCACCGACCACGGGGACGGGGAGCAGCTCGCTCAGCCGGCGGGTGATGATCGCCTCGGCCTCGCGGTCGGCGATCGTGACGACCTCGCCCGGGGCCTTCTCCATCACTTCGCCGGCGGCCAACGCGCGGAAGCGTGGCTCCACCGCCTCGGCCGAAGCCTCGGCGAGTATCTCCGCCACCTTGTCCATCAGCACGTTCGTGCTCCCTTCGCTGTTTACCACTGTCGCACGAGTGGGCGAAGGGGGGTGCGGGGGACGGGGGCGGCGGACAGCGGACAGCGGACGGATGACAGATTTCAACATCTGTTATCTGTTAGTTGTCGGCTGTTTTCTGTCATCTGTTATCGATCACCCGCCAGCCGTCGCGCTGGAGTGATGAACTGTCGGCCGCCCCCGTCGGCCGCCCCCGTCGGCCACCCGCCGCCGACAGTCACCCGCCGGCCGTCACCCGCCCAAGTAGTGGAAACCCGGGCGGCGGTGCATCAGGAACTCGTGGTGCGAGATGTTCCATCCGTACGCGCCCGCCATCGCGAACAGCACGCGGTCCCCCGCCCGCAGGCCGGCCGCGCCGCTCGCCGCTCGGGCCAGGACGTCCTTCGGGGTGCAGAGCTGCCCGGCAAGAGTGGCCCGCCCGGTGGCGACCTCAGGGCGCGGCCAGGGGTGCGGCCAGTCGGCCACCGGGAGCACCTCGAAGGGTTGGGAGTGCCCGCGGGTGGCGGGCGTGCGCAGGTGGTGGGTGCCGCCGCGGACCACCGCGAAGTCCTCGCCGTGGCTCCGCTTCACGTCCAGCGCCTCGGTCGCGTACCAGCCGCAGTAGGCGGTCAGCGCCCGGCCCGGCTCGATCCGCAGGGTCAGCCCCGGGCGGGTGTCGAGCAGCTTGGCCAAGCCCTCCCCGAACGCCGTCCAGTCGAAGCGCGCCGCCGGGTCGTCGTAGTCCACCGCCATCCCGCCGCCGATGTTGACCTCGGCCAGCGGGAAGCCGTGCAGCGCGGCCAGCTCGGTCGACCAGGTGACGATCTGCTCGGCGACCGCCAGCTGCTCCGTCGCCGCCAGCCCGCTGGCCAGGTGGGCGTGCACCCCGCGCAGCCGCAGCTGCCGCCCGAGCGGCCCGCCGCCGGTGAGCAGCCGGACGCACTCCTCGGCCCGGTCGGGGTCGAGCCCGAACGGCGTCGGCCGCCCGCCCATCGCGAGCGGCACCGCGTCCAGGGCGTCGGTGACCACCGGCAGGTTGACCCGGAGCAGCACGTCCACCACCGCCCCGGGTCGGTCGGCGAGCATGGCAGCGAGCAGGTGCAGCTCCTGCTCGCCTTCGACGTGCCAGCGGTGCACCCCGGAGTCGACGGCGGCGGTGATCTCGGCCGGCGTCTTGCCCGGTCCGCCGAAGGCCAGCGGCGCGTCCGGCACGGCGGCCCGTACGTGGGCCAACTCCCCGCCGCTGGAGACCTCGTAACCGTCGACGGCGTCGCGCAGGGCCGCCAGGAGCGGCGCGTCCGGGTTGGCCTTGGCGGCGTAGTACAGCTCCACCCGGTCGGGCAGCGCGGCCCGGACGGCGGCCGCGTGGTCGCGCAGCGCGGCCAAGTCGTAGAGGTAAGCGGGTAGTTCGTCGGACGGAAGGGAGGCGACGTGGTGGCGGACGCTGTCGGTCATCGGACGGGGCTCCCGGCGGGAAGGTGGGCGGTCATGCGGGCGGCCTCGGCGAGCACCGAGCCGGCCAGCGGGGAAGGCAGCCGGACGTACCCGGCCTCGCGGTCGGCCTTGCGCTCCCAGCGGGTCAGCAGATTGGCCTTGGCGGGCAGTGGGACGCCGGCCAGCAGGGCCCGCAGTCGGGGCGGGCGGCCGTGGGCGGCGGCGTACTCCTCCAGGGTGTCCCGGACGGCCTGCCAGAGCGCCCCCTCCAGCCCGGGGTGCCGGTCGGCGAGGGCGGCGAGCAGTTCGGCGACGTGGTTGACCAGCAGGCAGTAGACCACCCGGTCCCAGCCGCGCTCGGCGTCGTAGCTCATCGGGCCGGCCACCTCCGGCGGGAGGGCGGCCAGGAGGTCGGCGTTCTGCTCGGGGACGAGCTTCGTGCCCTCCAGGTCGCGGAAGAGCACCTGGGCCGGGCGGCCGTCGGGGCCGACGCCGATCAGCACGTTCTGCAGGTGCGGTTCGAGGACCACGCCGTGGTCGAAGTAGGCGGCCAGCACCGGCGGGAGGAGCAGCCGCAGGTAGGCGCGCCACCAGTCGAGGGCGCCCGCGCCGTCCGAGCCGTCCCCGAGCAAGCGGGAGACGTGGGCCGAGCTGGTGGGGTGCTCGTCGGCGACGGCGGCGGCGAGCAGCGGCGTCACGCCGGGCCGCAGCAGGCCGCCGAAACCCTCGCGCAGGATCAGGCCGAAGCCCTCGTACAGTGCCCGGTCGGGCCGGCCGTCGGCGCCGGGCAAGGCGAGGGTGCGGAAAGCGGGTTCCCGCAGCATCGTCGCGTCGGGGAAGCGCCGGGCGAGGTCGGTGAGCGCGGGCGACAGCAGCCGGGTGAGCGCGACGGCGCCGGTCAGCTCGTAAGCGGCGTTCTTGCGAAGGCAGTTGGTGATGCGGACGTTGAGACTGAACTTGAGGAAGGCGTCCGCGCCGTACAGGGTGCGCACCGAGGCGGTGGCGGTGAAGTGCTCGCCGCGCGGGCCGAGGTCCAGGACGTCGCTGCTGGCCAGCGCCGCGCGCAACAGTGGGTGGTCGCTGATGAGTTGGTACTGCCAGGGGTGAGCGGGCAGCAGCCGGTAACCGTCCGGGACCTCGCCGAGGCCGTCCAGCAGGGCGCTCGCGGTCGCGTCGGCGGACTCCTCGGCGAGCAGTTCGAAGCGGACGGCGAGGTGGCGCAGCGGGAAGGCCGCGCGGGACTCGGGCGCGTACCGGCTCCACTCCCCCCGGGCCGCGGAGCGGGACTTGGGGGCCGGGTGGAAGCGGTGGCCGAAGAGCAGGGCCTGCTCGGACTCCAGGTAGCGGTCGTCCCCGGCGGGTGGGCGGCCGTTCAGGCCCTGGTCCACGCCGTGGTGGCTGGACGCCACCTGGTCGAGGAACTCCTCGTTCACCGTGCCGGTGCGCAGCTCCAGCTCGTCCTGGGCGTACTCGGCCAGCTCCTTCCAGCCCAATTCCCGCCAGCCGTCGACGGTTTCCTCGAATACCGGGCCGGTGAAGCGGTGTGCGCCGAGCAGTGAGGTGCGGCGCAGGGCGACTCGCAGCAGGGTGCCGCGGCGAGGCAGGCGCAGTAGCAGGCGGCCCTCGTCCACGGCGGTCTGGTGTTCGGGTGCGGAGACCTCGCGCAGCAGGCAGTTGAGCAGGGTGTGGGCCACCGCCTCGTCGGCGCTGGGAAGGCCGATCGGTGCACCGGTGGACGGGTCGGTCGGCAAGCCGACGTGGTGGTCGCTGTGTTGGCCACGGGTGGGCCGGCCGCCGATGAGCCGGTCGTCGGTGGCCGGATCGCCGGTGGGCAGGGTGGCGGGGAGGCCGGTCGCGGCGGCGGCCGACTGCGGGCGGGCCGTACGGGCGGTCATCGGGGGCTCCTACGGGTCAGGAGGGCGAGCAGGGCGGCGGCCAGTGCGGCGGCGGTACCGGTGACGACGGGGGCGGCCGGTCCGCCGCTGCCGTTGGCCAGCGCGGCGGCGAGTCCGGCGGCGACGGCGCCGCACTTGGAGACGGTCTCGCGGGTGCCGAACATCCGGCCTGGGGCGCGGCCCCGGGCGGCTTCGGCGGCGAGGACGGCGAGGCAGACCAGGCCGAAGGTCATGCCGAACCCGAGCACCACCCGGGTGAGGGCGAAGGTGAGCAGGGACCGCGCGGGGGCGTGTCCGGCCAGGCCCAGGGCGACCAGGGCGAAGCCGAAGGCCAGCCCGGTGAGGGGCCGCGCCTCGACGGCGGCGTGCACCCGCCCGGCGGTGACCAGGTAGACCAGGTGCGGCAGCGCGAACAGGAAGCCCGCGACCGTGCCGTTGACGCCCGGCAGCCGCTGCTGCACCAGGGTGATCAGGTAGGGGAAGGAGATGATGGTGGCGAAGACGAAGGCGAACTCGAAGGTGTAGAGCAGCCTGAGCGAGCTCGGCGGATCGATCTGCGCCACGTCGTCGTCGGCCCGGACGGCCGCGGGGCGGGCCGGTTCCGGCAGGAAGCCGAGCAGCACGGCGGCGGTCAGCGGCAGCAGCGCCATCACCAGGTACTGCCGGTGCGGGTCGATCCACGGCGACAGCGCGCCGACCAGGATCGGCGCCGCGACCAGCGCCGCCCGGGCGCTGCCCTGCATCAGGGTCAGCGCCCGGGACAGCTGGGAGCCGTCCAGCGCCGAGGCGAGGTAGCCGTTGGTGGCGGAGAAGGTGCCGCCGAGGAAGCCCTGGAGCACCAGCGCGATGGTGAAAGCGGGCAGGCTGTCGGCGGCTCCCGCGAGCAGGAAGGAGACGGTGAGGCCGAGTTGGGCGCGCAGCAGCAGCCGCTTCTGGCCGAAGCGGTCGGCCAGCCGGCCCCACAGCGGCGCGCCGAGGGCGGTGAAGACGGTCGGCGCGATGTAGAGCAGGCCGGCCCAGTGGCCGTCGTGGTCGCCGAGCCCCGGGAGGATCTCGGTGAGGTAGGGCGGCAGGCCGAGGGCGGCGAAAGAGGCGACGAAGTAGCAGGCCGCGACGGCGTGCACCTGGCGCCGGTCCAGACCGACCGCCGCGTCGGCTGGACGTGCCAGCGGTTCGACGGTCATCGGGAAAGGTCTTTCAGCAGCAGGTAGTTGGGGCCGTCGGTGTAGTGCTTGTTGATGTCGGCGGCGCCGCTGCGCTCCTTGCTGAGAAGGGTGCCGGCGCTCACCATGGCCTTGACGGGCAGCCGTTCGGCGTCCAGCAGGGCGGTGCGCAGCGGCTCCCCGGCGGGGCCGAGGCGGTTCACCGACTCGCTGAGGACATCGCGCAGCAGCCGCAGGCTCAGGTCCAGCGGTACCCGGTCGTGTGCGGCGAGACCGAAGGCGAGCGAGGCGGTGCACAGGTGGCCGGTGATCGTGGCGAACAGGTCGGTGAGGGCGCGGTCCTGCTCGCCGAGAATCCTCGGGTCGCAGAACTCGGCCGCCAGGTGGGCAAGTTCGCCGATCCGGGCAGTGTTGATCCGCGGCCCGTCGTTGTCCTTGTAGAGGAGCCGCAGGCCGGTGCCGTCGAGGACGAGCGAGGTGTTCTGCTGGTGGGACTCCAGGGCGATGCCGTAGCCGAACAGGGTGGTCTGCCAGTCGATCAGCAGCCGCAGCAGTTCCTCGTACAGGGCGAGCACGGAACCGCCGTGGAAGCGGTCGGCCAGGTGGTCGATCACCAGCCGGCCGTCGGGGGCCCCGGCGAGCAGCGCGGCCAGCGGCACCGTGACGGCGTCGTCGAGGCCGGCCGGGTAGCGGCGCAGCAGGACGGCCAGCAGTTCGTCGTCAGCATGCGCGTAGCACTGTTCGTCGGCGTGCAACACCCGCCCGGCGAAGCGCGGTTCGCGGGCGACCACGGCCTCCACCAGGCGCTGGCCGACGGCGCCGTTGACCAGGGTGACCGGCTTGATGGTGCGCCGGTTACGCAGGCCCAGCGTCGCGGTGGCCAGCGGGAGTTTGAGGTGGCAGGTCGGGTCCTCGGCGACGGCGACGGTGCGCATGGACAGCGCCGGCAGCACGGTGAGGTACGGCTCGGGGGCGAGTACCGCGCCCGGGGCGATCCGCTCGAAGTCCTCGCCCGCGGTGAGCGGGTGCACCGGGACGGTGAGGAACTCGCCCGGGACGCCGATCTGTTCGGCGGTCGGCCACCAGCAGGGCAGCGGACCGTCGCCGCGCACGGTCAGCAGCGCAGCTGGGACGGCGAGCCAGCGCAGCTCGAAGCTCTGGTGGAACTCGGGCGCGTAGCGGCGCAGTTGCGCCTCGGTGAGGCCGGAGCGGCCGCGGGCGGTCGGGTAGACCGGGTGGTCGAGGAAGGCGGCGAGGGCCTCGAAGCCGAGTGAGGCGCGCGGGCCCGTCCAGTCGGCCGTGTCCTTGCCGTACTGCTCGGCGAGCGCGGCGTGTACCTCGGGACGGACCCGGTCGTGCAGTTCCATGGTGGCGAGGGTCTGGCGGCACTCCTCGGCGAAGGCCAGGTGTCCGGGCCGGTCCAGCGGGTCGGCGCGGTCGGCCAGCTGGGCGAGGATCGTGAACAGGCCGGTCAGCCGGTCGCCGTTCGCTTCCAGCTCCGGCAGCCGAGCCGCGTAGTCGCCCTGGAAGCCCTCGGGGGCGACGGGCAGGGCGAGCGACCCGTCGCTCAGCCAGGGGCCGTCGGCCCGCTGCTCGACGGCGCCACCGGTGCGCAGGCCGAGGACGTCCTCGCGCAGCAGGGCGGACAGCACGCGCAGGGTCAGCTGGTCGGCGGGCGTTCCCTGGGCGGGCGTACCGTCGGCGGGCGTTCCCTGGGCGAGCGCTCCCTCGGGAGACGTCAGGGCGGTGGGAGTCACGAGGCGATCTCCCAGCGGTTGGCGGCGATGAACTCCGCCACGGCGGCGTCCACCGCGTCCTGGTCGGGGCCGACCGCCCAGACGATGCCCAGGTAGTCGCGGTTGGTGCGGTAGAGCTCGTGCCGGGCGCCGAGTGCGCGCACGGGGCGGTAGGAGAGCGTGACCCCGTCGGGGCGCCGCTCGAACAGCGGCTCGGGAGCGCTGGTCAGGGTGCCGGCCCGGTCCGCGCAGACGCGCTCGTGGCGGGCCCGCCGGTCGGTACGTGCCCCGAGGTCGGCGGGCAGTTCCTCGCCGAGGTGGGCGCGCAGCACCAGCTCGAAGTAGGGGAGGTCGAGGATCTCGGCGAGCATCAGGTCGCACTGGTCGCCGATGGCGCGGTAGTTGACTTCGATGAGTCGGACGCGGCCGTCCGGCTGGAGGACGAACTCGGTGTGGCAGGCGCCGAGTCCGACGCCGAGCGCGTCGAGCTGGGTGAGCACCTGGTCGACGACGGCCCGGCGGTGCGCCGGGGTGAAGGTGAGCACCTCCTCGATGAAGTCCGGCGGCGGGGAGAGCCGGGTGCGGAAGCCGCCGAGGACGTGGCGGGCGCGGCGGTCGCCGAGGGTCTCCAGGGTGCACAGCTCGCCGGCCAGGAACTCCTCCACCACCAGCGTGGCGCCGGGGCGGCGCTGCTGGATCTCCCGCACCCGCGCGGCGAGTTCGGCGGCGTCGGCGACCAGCGTGACGTCCTCGCTGGCGACGCCCTCGCGGGGCTTGAGGATGCAGGGGAAGGGCGGGGTGAGGCCGGCCGGGTCCTGCCCGGGTGCCAGTTCGGCGGACCACACCTGGTCCAGGCCGGTGTCGGCGAGGTGGCGCCGTAGCTGGCCCTTGTTCTTGGCCCGCAGCGTGGCCTTCCAGTCCTTGCCGGGCAGTCCGAAGTAGTCGGCGACCAGGGCGGTCTGGGTCTGCAGGTGGTCGCTGTTGCTGAACACCGCGTCGGGCGTGTGGTGTTGGGATATCGCCCCGATCACCTCACGGAAGTCCTGGACGTCGCACTCCATCAGCTCGTACGGGAATCCGGCGTCGGCGTAGGCGCGTCGGTGGTCCTCGACGTAGTTGGTGAGGACGGTGACGTCGAGGCCGAGCCGGGCGGCGGCGGGCAGGAAGCCGCGGGTGACGGAGTCGGTGGGGTTGAGGGCGAGCAGGTAGAGCCGCATGGGGTGTCCTTGGGAGGGCGTGCGCGGGCGGATGGGCGCGCGTCGTCGGGCGCGGGACCGGGGCCGGGACCGGGGCCGGGGCCGGAGGCGGGGGCGGGATCCGGGGCGTGAGACCGGAGCTGGGAGGGCGAACAGATGACAGATAACAGATTTCGAAATCTGTTATCTGTTCGCTGTTATCTGTGATCTGTTCGCCGTCGGCCGTCAGCGGCTACTTGGGCGCGTCCACACCCGTCGCCTTGGCGATGTCGACGAGCATCGCGTCCGCCGCCTGAACGCCGATGCCGGACATCCAGGTCTCGTCCGGGACGTTGAACACCTTGCCGTTCCTGACGGCGTTCAGGCCCTGCCAGACCGGGGTCTGCTGGACCTCGCTCTCCTTGGTCTTGGTCGGGTCGTCGGCGGTGGTGACGAACACCAGGTCGGCGTCGGCCTGGCTGATCTGTTCCGCGCTGACCTCGATGATGTTCTTGTCCACGTCCTGCGAGGCCGGGCGGCCAAGGCCCACGTCCTTGAGCACCACACCGCTGTACGAGGCCTTGGCGTACAGCCGGGTGGGCCCGGCGACGAAGCGGACCACCGACGCGGTCGGCATCGTCCCCTGGTACTTCTCCTTGATCGCCTCACCCAGCTTGTGCGCCCGCTCCTCGTAGTCGGCCAGCGCCTTCTTCGCCTCGGCCTCCTTGCCGAGGGCCTGGGCGTACAGCGCCAGGTTCTCCTTCCACGGGAACCCGGTGGTCTCCGCCAGCACCGTCGGGGCGATCGCGTTCAGCTGGTCGTACACCTTGGCGTGGCGGACCTTGGAGGACAGGATCAGGTCGGGCTTGAGCGAGGCGATCAGCTCGAGGTTCGGCTCGTTCATCGGGCCGACGTCCTCGGTGTCCTTGATCTTGTCCTTCAGGTAGTTCGGGAACCCGCCCTCGGTCTTCATGTGCGGGGACACCGCGCCGACCGGCGTGACGCCCAGCAGCGTGACGTCGTCCAGCTCGCCGCTGTCCAGCACCACGACGCGCTTGGGCTGCGACTTGATCTCGGCCGTCCCGGCGGCGTGCTTGACGCTGCGCGGGAACCCGGAGGCGGTGCCGGCGGAGGCGGCCGAGGAGGCGGAGTCGCCGTTCTCGGCGGTGTCCCCGGTGCTGCCGCAGGCGGCGAGGATCGTGGCGGACAGCGTGACGGCGAGGACGGCGACGGGGAGTCGGCGGTTCATGGGGTTCCTAGGATCGGATCGAACACGGGACTGGGGGAAGCGGAGTCAGACGGCGCCGGAGGCGGGCGGGTCGGCAGCGGCGACGGGGCCGGAGGCGCCACGGCTGCCGCGGGCCCGGGGCACGACCAGCGGCGTGCCGGTCTCCGGATCGGGCACCACCCGGCACGGCACCCCGAACACCGCCTCCACCAGTTCGGCCGTCAGCACCTCGGCGGGCGGACCGGCCGCGGCGAGGCGGCCGTCCTTGAGGACGACCAGGTGGTCGGCGTACCGGGCGGCCTGTCCGAGGTCGTGCAGCACCATCACCACCGTGCGCCCGGCTTCCGCGTGCAGGTCGGCGACCAGGTCGAGCACGTCGAGCTGGTGCCGCAGGTCGAGGAAGGTGGTCGGCTCGTCGAGCAGGAGCAGGTCGGTCTCCTGGGCGAGCGCCAGCGCGATCCACACCCGCTGGCGCTGCCCGCCGGAGAGCCGGTCGACCTGCCGGTCGCGCAACTCCGCCGTGCTGGTGCGCTCCAGGGCCGCCTCGACCGCCGCCTGATCGGCCTTGGACCACGGGCTCAGCATCCGCTGGTGCGGGTAGCGCCCGAGCCGTACCAGTGCCTCGACGGTGACCGCCTCCGGCGTGACCGGCTGTTGCGGCAGCAGGCCCATCCGCTTGGCGAGCGTCCGCGCGGGCATCCGGTGGATGTCGGCGCCGTCCAGGGTGACGGTGCCGGCCGCCGGCTCGAGCAGTCGGACCAGTCCCCGGAGCAGGGTGGACTTGCCGCAGGCGTTCGGTCCGACGATGGCGGTGACGGCGCCGCCGGGCAGTTCGAGGTCGAGGCCGTCGACGATGGTCCGCTCGCCGTAGCGCAGCCCGAGCCCGCGGGTGGCGAGCCGGTTGGCGCCCGCAGGCTCTCCGGCGGACGGGCCGGCGCCCGGCCGGCCGACGCCCGCGCGGTCGCCGGTGGTCTGGTCGGTGGGCTGGCCGGTGCTGGCCTGGCCGGTGCTGGGCTGGGCGGCGCTGGTGTGCGCGGCGGTGGCCTGGTCGGTGGCCGGGCTGGTCATCAGCTGCTCCTCTGGGGAAGCCGGCTCTGGCGGATCATCAGCACCAGGAGCCAGGGCGCGCCGAGGGTGGCGGTGACGGCACCGACCGGCAGGCCGTGGACGGGGATCACGTGCAGTACGAGGAGGTCGGCCGAGAGCAGTAGCACGGCGCCGGTGAGCGCGGTGAGGCCGAGCGTGCCGAGGGTGGGGGGCCCGGCGAGCAGTCGGACCAGGTGGGGGACGGCGAGTGCGACGAAGGCGACCGGCCCGGTCAGCGCGGCGGCCAGCGAGGCGAGCGTGATGGTGAGCAGCAGCAGCCGGAGCCGGTCCCGCGCGGGGTCGAGGCCGAGCGCGCCGGCCGAGTCGTCGCCGAGGTCGAGGACGGCGAGCCGCCGCTGGCAGAGCAGGACGGCCCCGGCGGTGAGCGCGATGGCGGTGCCGCCGATCCACACTTCGGTCCAGTTGCGTCCGTACAGCGAGCCGGTGGTCCACTGCATCGCGGAGGAGGCCAGCTCGGCCGGGAACCGTACGATCATCAGGTTGACGGCTGCGGCCAGGCCTTGCTGGACCGCCAGGCCCACCAGGACCAGCCGGGTGACCGCCATCTTGGAGCGCCAGGCGAATCCGCCGAGCAATAGGGCGGCGAGCAGCCCGCCGCCGACCGCGGCCACGGGGATCAGCTGCTGGGAGGCGCCGGTGGCGAGCATCAGCACCGCGCCGAACGAGGCGCCGCCGGTGATGCCGATGGTGTCGGGGGCGGCCAGCGGGTTGCGGAACAACCGCTGCAGCATCGACCCGGCCATCGCCAGCCCGGCGCCCGCGATCAGCGCGGACACCACGCGCGGCGCCCGGAACTGCTGCACCACCAGGACGGTCCCGGGCTCGCCCTGCCCGAAGAGGGCGCGCAGCGCGTCCCAGGCGGGGATGCTCACCTGGCCAGTGCCGAGCGCGATACCGGTCAGCAGCACCAGCAGGGCGACGGCCACCAGGGACCAGGCGGCGGTACGGGCCCGGCGGCGCCCGATGGCGCCGCTCGGGACGGCAAGCGCGGTCACTTGGCCACCTTCCGCGCCAGCACCGCGAGCAGCGGCGCGCCGAGGAAGGCGGTCACGATGCCGACCTCGATCTCGGAGGGCCGCACCACGAGCCGGCCGAGCACATCGGCGGTGAGCAGCAGCAGCGGACCGGCGATCAGGCAGCCGGGCAGCAGCCAGCGGTGGTCGTTGCCGACCAGCGGACGGACCAGGTGTGGTGCCGCCAGTCCGATGAACGCCACCGGCCCGGCGACGGCGACCGCGCTGCCCGCCAGCAGGACGACGGCGAGGCCGCCCACCAGCCGGATCCGGGCCACCGGCACGCCCAGCGACTGGGCGGTGTCGTCGCCCAGTGCCAGCGCGTTGAGCGCGGGCGAGACGGCGAAGGCACCCAGCAGGCCGAGCGCCAGGAACGGCAGCACGGGGGTGAGGGCGTCCAGGTGCCGTCCTGCGATCGAGCCGGCCAGCCAGAACCGGGCCTCGTCCAGGGTGCGATGACTGGCCAGCATCAGCGCGGACGTCCAGGAGGTGAGCACCACGGTGAGCACCGTGCCGCCGAGCGCGAGGCGGACCGGATCGAGGTCCCCGCCGCGCCGGGACATCGCGTAGGAGGCGACGGCCGCGACGGCTGCCCCCGCGAAGGCGAACCAGACGTACTCGACCGGGCGGGAGAGGTCCAGGGTGTAGATCGCGGCGACTACGGCGAGGCTCGCGCCGGCGTTGATGCCGAGGGTGATCGGCGAGGCCAGCGGGTTGCGGGTGACGCCCTGGGCGACCGCCCCGGCGACGCCGAGCGCGGCCCCGACGGCCAGCCCGATCAGCGCGCGCGGGACGCGAAGGCCCGTCACCACGTCGGCGTCACCGCCGTGGGTGGCGCCGGTGAGGGCGTCGACGACGGTGGACAGCGCGATGGACCGGGAGCCCAGCGCGAGGCTCAGGGCCGTACACAGCGCGAGTGCGCACACGCCGGCGAGCAGCAGCAGGGGCCGCCGCACCGCGGCGGAGCGGGGCTTCGGCGGGGCTGGGGTGACCGGCGGATCGGTTCTCAACACGAGTCGACATCTTAGGTTAGGTTTACCTAAGTTCGTCAAGGTCGGGCCGGTCGGGCGGGTCGCTTCGTCGGCCTGTCCGACCGCGATGCGAGGTGGTCGAACGAATCCTTGAGGCATTGTAAGGTAAGGCTCACCTTAATCGATCTTTCGGTAGCGATCCCGGGAGCGCCGATGGTCCCCAGCACGCCCCTGCCCGTACGCGCCCAGCCTCCGCCGCCCTCGCTGGTCGCCGACTACGAGCGGCTGCGCGAACTGTGCCCGGTGCTCGAACTGCGCCTGCTCGACCCCGCCGAGCCCGACCCGTCGGCCGCCGACGGCTGGTACTCCGGAGCCCGAATCGCCACCGACCGACGGGCGTTGGCAGCCGTCCTCGCCGGAGCCGAGGAGCGCATCGCCGCCGAACACGGGCGCCCGCTCCGCCCGCACGTCACCGCCTCCCGGCTGCTCCACCACTACGTCTGGTCCGCCTGCCTGCTGATCGCCGGCCCCTGGCACCTCGCCCGACGCGTCCCGGCCGTCGACCCCGCCGACCTCTGGCTGCACGCTCCCACCGGCGGGCTCGCGCTGCGCCCGCGCGGACACGCCGCCGGCGCCGCACACCTCCCGCGTAACCTTCCCCGCGAGCTGCCCTCCGGTCTCCTCTCCGACCTCCGCGGAGACCGCGCCTGCGGCCTGCGCGGAGACGTCCCCGGCGACGACGAACTGCGCGCCGAACTCCGGGCCGCCGTGGTCGCCCACCTCGAACCGGT
Organism: Kitasatospora sp. NPDC029312; assembly: GCF_055569215.1. Classification (NCBI taxonomy): domain Bacteria; kingdom Bacillati; phylum Actinomycetota; class Actinomycetes; order Kitasatosporales; family Streptomycetaceae; genus Kitasatospora; species Kitasatospora sp. NPDC029312. The sequence continues at coordinate 62,574 of NZ_JBVHXY010000018.1, forward strand.
GCTCGCCGCCTTCGCCGGACCGACCCGTCGCCGCGGTCGCGCACTCTGGGGCATGGTCACGGACGACCTCGCCTCCGCCGTCTGGTACCTCGGCCGGATGCTCGGCGCGCAGGACCCGGCCGCGGAGGACGCCGCGGTCGCCGCCGCCGGGGCCCTGCTGCCCGGCGACACCCTGCCGCTCCCGGGCACCGCCGACTTCCGCCGGCTCCGCACGGCCGACGGGCGCGAACACCACACCCGCACCCGGCTCGGCTGCTGCCTCTACTACGCCGTCAAACCCGGGGCCGCCGCCTGTCTGACCTGCCCGCGCACCGGCGACGAGGAGCGGCTGCGCCGCCTCTGACGGACCGCCGGGCAGGCCGGGCAAGCCGGTCGCGCCGGTCCGGTCGGGTGCGCCGCTCGCGCCGGTCGTGCCGGTGCTCGGGGCGCGGGCCTTACCGGCAACGGGGCCGTCGATCTCCCGTGCACGCCCGCCGGAGCGCTGCCGCTGGCTGGAGCGGGCGTCAGTGCGGGATGGCGGCCGCCGGGCGGGATCAGGTACAAGTGGTGATGCTGCCGGATCCAGGGGGAACCGAACATGCCGACCGTGTGGGAACCGCAGGGGTACCCGGGAGGTCTGCGGGGCGTCCAGGAAGCCATCGTCCGCGCCATTGCCGAGCGAACCCCGGTCGAGCTGCGGCCGGGCGAACTCGACCGCGGCGGCAGGGCGTTGCGCTGGGTGGAGGCCGGTACGGGCGACGGCCCGCCGGTGGTGCTGGTCGCCGGCTGCGGCGAGTCGTCACTCAGCTGGGCTCCGGTGCTGCCCGAACTGGCGGAGCACCTTCGGGTCGTGGCGTACGACCGGGCCGGGCTCGGTGCCAGCGAGCCCGAACCGGTGGCGCCTCCAGCCTTGACCCGTCCGGAATTGACGCGTCCAGCCCTGACGCCTCCGGGATTGACGTGGCCGACTCCGCCGCGGCCGACCCTGACCCAGCAGGTCGGGGACCTGGCCGCGCTGGTGCGGCGCCTGGACGCCGGACCGGCCGTGGTGGTCGGGCACAGCTGGGGCGGTCAGCTGGCCCAGCTCCTCGCCTGGCGCCGGCCGGAGCTGGTGGCCGGCCTGGTGTTGGTGGACCCGGCCCACGAGGAGTTCAGGCCACGGGCCATCAGCGCCACCGAGGCCGTACTGACCAGGCTCCACCTGCTCCGGACGGCGGTGGCGCCCGGCGCGGCGCAGCACACCGGTGACGCGCTCGCCCGGGCCGAGGCGGCCGTCCTCGCCCACCCCCACCAGCGGCGCACCGTCCTCGCCGAGAACCGGCTGACCGCCCTCGCCTTCCCCGAACTGCGCCGACAACGCGCCGCCGGGCGGCTGCCCGAGGTGCCCGTGGCCGTCCTGAGCGCGAGCGACGGACTGCCCCGGGCGCTGCGCTCCCGCTGGACCGCCCTGCAGTCCCGGATCGCGGCGAACGCCATCCGGGGCACTCACTGCGTGGTGCACGGCGCCGGGCACGCCATTCACGCCGACCGGCCGCGGGCCGTCATCGCGGCCGTCCTGGAGGTGTCCGACCACGCCCGATACGTCCGGAAAGACTGACAGGTAGCGCCAATCCTCCCGTCGACGGGGGCTGCTGGGCCTCCGGCACGCTCTGGCACACTGTGTGCCGACGACCCGTCGGGGCGGGTCCATGACACCTGGGGGGGACGGGTCGATGAGTAGCGCTGGCACCATGCTGGGCGGGCGGTACACGCTGGTCGAGAAGATCGGCGGCGGGGGCATGGGCGAGGTCTGGCGGGCCGACGACGAGGTGCTGGCCCGGCAGGTCGCGATCAAGATCCTGCGAGCGGAGCTGTTCGAGGACGGCACCGCCGTCCAGCGCTTCCGCCGGGAGGCCCAACTGGTCGCCGCGATCGACCACCCGGGGATCATCGACGTGCACGACTACGGCGAGAGCGGCGGAGACGGTCCGGACCGCTGCGCCTATATCGTGATGGACCTGATCGAGGGCCGCCCGCTCAACCAGGTGCTCAAGGACGGCGGACCGATGAGCGCCGAGCATGCCCTCGCCCTGCTCGCCGAAGCCCTGGACGCACTGCACGCCGCTCACCGGCGCGGCATCGTGCACCGCGACCTCAAGCCGTCCAACCTGATGGTGCGCGACGACGACCGGGTGGTGGTCACGGACTTCGGCATTGCCCGCGCGATCGCCAGCACCAAGCTCACCGCCCCGTACGCGATCATCGGCACGGCGGCCTACATGTCCCCCGAACAGGCCGCGTCCGCGAGCACCGGGCCGGCCTCGGACCTCTACTCGATCGGCGTGGTCTGCTACGAGTTGCTGGTCGGACAGGTGCCCTACCTGGGCGAGGGGCCGCTGCAGGTCGCCCTCAAGCACGTCAACCAGCCGGTGCCGGAGCTGCCGGAGACCTTCCCGGCTGCGGTGCGGGCGCTGGTCGCCACCGCGCTGGCGAAGAACCCCGACGACCGGTACGCGAGCGCCGCCGAGATGGCGGCCGCGGCCAGGGCGGCGATCGGCGCGCCCGCGGCACCGTGGCGGCCGGCCGACACCCGGACGATCGACCTGCGGGCCGCCGGGGCGGCCGGGGCCGTGGCAGCCGGCGCGGCCGGGCAGGACCAGGTGGTGAAGGTCGATCCGGACGCGAAGACCGAACCGGGCAAGCGCCGCTCCCGGCGCGCGCTGTTGGTGCCGATCGTCATCCCGGTGATCATCTCGATGGGCACGGCGACGGCCCTGCTGATCGACCGTGGCCCCGGCAACTCCGACGCGACGCCGCCCGCCGCCCAGCCGACCGTGGTGGTGACCGTCCCGGCGGCGCCGAGCGCCACGACCGCGGCGGCCACCACCGCGCCCGCCACCCCGCAGCCGACCGACACCCCGCCGGCCACCCCGGCCGCCGACCAGCCGCCGGCCGGCGGACAGCCGAACGCTCCCGTCCCGGCGCCCGCCCAGGGCGGGAACGGCGGTGCATCGGGTGGCGGCGCCGCCCAGCCGGGCCGGGGTGGCGGGGGTGCCAACTCCGGCTCCGGCGGCGGGGCTTCTTCCGGTGGCGCGTCGGGCGGCCAGGCCAACCAGCCGGCCGGTTCCGGAGGCGGTGGCGGTGGCGGTGGCGGTGGCGGCGGTGGCGGGGGCGGTTCGGTCAACCCGCCGGCCTCCAACCCGCAGCAACCGAGCCAGACCGGCAACGGCGGCAACCCGCCCGCCCCGCAGACTCCTCCCCGGCCGGCGTCCTGCGGCGGCGACAGCTGGACCACCATCGTCAGCGCCAAGGACGGCCGCGCGATCGGTCTGCGCAACGACACCCTGAGCGGTGACAATCCGATCGTGCTCGGCGGCGCCACCCAGTACGGCTGGGTGCGCTCCACCAACCCCGGCAGCTGGCTCGAGTTCCACGCCTGCAACAACGGCGGTCCATCGCTCGTCCAGACCATGGACGGCAAGGTCACGCTGAACGGCGGGTACAGCTTCCTCACCAACTGGACGGTCCACAACGGCAGTTCCGCCGACACGTACACGCTGGCCGACTACCAGAACCAGGCCTGCATGACCAGCAACGGCCCCGGAAACGAGGTCACCATGGTGACCTGCACCCCCGGCAACGCGGCCCAGCAGTGGCGGTTCCAGTGAGGGGTGCAGGGCGGCAGACGCACCAGTAGGGCCGGCCGGACCGGGCGGGACGGCGCAGCTACGCCTCGGAGCCGTACTCCCGCCGCTGGCGCAGCAGTTCGGCGTACTCGGCCCGCACCCGGCGGTCCATCGCGAGCGTGAACTGGGCGTCGGCGACGGTGCGGGCGAGCGGCCGGACGCGCAGGATGCGCTCGGTGAGCCGGGCCGCCTCGCCGGGTGCCAGCGGTGTGTCGCTCGACAGCGCGCTGAGCAGGTGCTCGCTGACCACCTCGATGAAGATCTCGGCGATGGCGTCGATGTGTTCCTGGGTGCGCCGGCTGGCGGCCAGCACCGCGGAGAGGGGCACCCCCTCTGCGACCAGTGCGGTGGTGGCGTCCATCAGCCGTCGGCTGACGTGGGTGATCCCGTCCTCGTCGACCGTGATGTAGCCCTGGGCGATGGACTCGGCGGTGTTCTCCTCGTTGAGCTGGTCCCCGAACGCGGTCTTCAGCTCGTTCCATTGCAGCCTGACCGGGGTCTCATCGGACCAGGGCGCGACGATCGCCGCCTCCAGCCCGATGAGTTCCGCGACGTCCTGCCCGCTCTCGCCGGCGCCGATCAGTTCGGCGATCCCGCCCAGGGTGTGGCCCCGGTCGAGCAGTTCGCCGATCATCCGCAGCCGGGCCAGGTGCTCCTCGCCGTACCAGGCGATCCGGCCCTCCTTGCGGGGCGACTGGAGCAGTTTGCGCTCGCGGTAGAAGCGCAGGGTGCGGGTGGTGATCCCGGCCGCCTCGGCCAGTTCCTCCACCCGGTACTCGCGCTTTTTGTCGTCCGCAGCAGCTCTGACCTTGTCCACGGCGATCAGCATAGGTCCGTGGCGCCGGGTGGGGAGCCTCCGGGAATTTCCGGTGAATCGGGGCCGTCGGGCTTCTTCCATCCGGTGTCAGCAAGGGCTACCCTGCCAACCATGCCAGTGATTACTGGCGCAATTGGCAGGGTCCCGAAGGCGGGCCACCGGGAGGTTCCGGGGCAGGCCGCCCCGGGTAAGCGCGACGATCACCGCCCCACCCCCAGGAGGTTGCCGCATGGCATCCAGCAGCAAGCGCCCCCGCCCCGGCGCGTCCGCAGCCACCGATACCACTGCCGCGCAGGAGACCGTCCCGCACGTGCGGGTGGCGGTGATCGGCTCCGGCTTCGGCGGCCTCGGCGCCGCCGTCCGGCTGCGCCGCGCCGGGATCACCGACTTCGTGGTCCTCGAACGCGCGGACTCCGTCGGCGGCACCTGGCGCGACAACAGCTACCCCGGCTGCGCCTGCGACGTGCCCTCGCACCTCTACTCCTTCTCCTTCGCGCCCAACCCCGACTGGCCGCGCAGCTTCTCCGGCCAGCCCGACATCCGCGCCTACCTGGAGAAGGTCGCCACCGTCTTCGGCCTCCGCCCGCACCTGCGCTTCAACACCGAAGTGCTGGAGGCGCGTTGGGAGAGCGACCGGACGCGCTGGCGGATCACCACCTCGGCCGGCCAGTGGACCGCCGACGCCGTCGTCTCCGCCGCCGGACCGCTCGCCGACCCCCAGATCCCCGACCTGCCCGGCCTCGGCGCTTTCCCCGGCAAGGTCTTCCACTCCTCCCGCTGGGACCACGACTACGACCTGACCGGCAAGCGCGTGGCGATGGTCGGCACCGGCGCCTCGGCCGCCCAGATCATCCCGTCCATCCAGCCGCAGGTCGGCAAGCTCACCGTGTTCCAGCGCACCCCGGCCTGGGTGCTGCCGCGCCGCGACCGGGAGATCAGCCAGCTGGAGCAGTGGCTGCACGGCCGCCTCCCCGTGACCGCCAAGCTCCGCCGCGGCACCCTCTTCGCGCTGCGCGAGCTCCAGGTGGACGCCTTCGTGCGCCGGCCCGGACTGCTGCGGGTGGTCCAGCGGCTCGCCGAACGCCACCTCGCCCAGGGCGTCGCCGACCCGGCACTGCGCGCCAAGCTTACCCCGGACTACCGGATCGGCTGCAAGCGCATCCTGCTGAGCAACACCTACTACCCGGCGCTCGCCGCCCCCAACACCGAGGTCGTCCCCTCCGGACTGCGCGAACTGCGCGGCTCCACCCTGATCGCCGCCGACGGCAGCGAGCACGAGGTCGACGCGATCGTCTTCGGCACCGGCTTCCACGTGACCGACATGCCCATCGGCTCCCGGGTGTTCGGCGTGAACGGGACCAGCCTCGCCGAGGAGTGGAAGGACGGCATGGAGGCGCTGCGCGGCTCCGCGGTGCGCGGCTTCCCCAACCTGTTCTTCGTGATCGGCCCCAACACCGGTCTCGGCAACAGCTCGATGATCCTCATGATCGAATCCCAACTGAACTACCTGATCGACGCGTTGACCACGCTCGACTCGATCGGCGCCACCGCGATGCAGCCCACCGCCCGGGCCCAGCGGCAGTGGAACCTCGAACTGCAGCACCGGATGGACCGCACGGTCTGGACCACCGGCGGCTGCCGCAGCTGGTACCTGGACCCGAGCGGCCGGAACACCGTGCTCTGGCCCGGCTCCACGACGTCCTTCCGGCGCGCCACCCGCAAGGTCGACCTCGGCGAGTACGAGCTGATCATGCGCACCGCGCCCGCCAACGCCCGTACCGTCGAGGAGGTTTCCGCATGAGCTCGGTAGAGCTGCCGGCCGGGTACGAACGCCCCGAGCCCACCGAGGAGCTGAACGTGCGCTCGGCCGACGGCATCCGGCTGCACGTCGAGGTGCACGGCCAGCCGGGCGCACCGACCGTGGTCCTCGCCCACGGCTGGACCTGCTCGACCGCCTTCTGGGCCCCGGTGATCCGCGAACTCGCCGACCGCTACCGGGTGGTGGTCTACGACCAGCGCGGACACGGACACAGCGAAATCCCGCCGAGCCGGGCCCGCTACTCCACCCGGGCGCTCGTCGAGGACCTCACCGCCGTGCTGGCGCGGGTCGTACCGGCGGGGGAGCGGGCCGTCCTCGCCGGGCACAGCATGGGCGGGATGACCATCATGGCCGCCGGCGGCCGACCCGAGATCGCCGAGCGCACCGCCGCCAACGTGCTGATCTCCACCGGCCCGGCCGGGCTGGTCGCCGAACTCGCCGTCCTGCCGGCCGCCCTGCGCGCCCCCGGCGTACGGCGCTTCCTGCACCGGCGGCTGCTGCTCTCCCGGATGCCGCTCGGGCCGGTCACGCCGGTCAGCCGGGCCGCGCTCAAGTACGCCACCATGGGGCCCGGTTCGAGTGCCGGACAGGTCGAGGCGACGGCCCGGATCGTGCACGCCTGCCCGACCGCGGTCCGCGCCAACTGGGCCGGAGTGCTCGGCCGCCTGGACGTGCGCGCCGGGCTCGGCCGGATCACCGCGCCCACCGCCGTCGTGGTCGGCACCGCGGACCGGCTGACCCCGCCCGCGCACGCCCACCGGATCGTCCAAGAACTGGCCAACCCCCGAGGGCTGTTGCTGCTTCCCGGGGTCGGCCACATGGCGCCGTTGGAGCGCCCGGCGGAGGTCGCCGCCGAGATCCACCGGATGGCTGCCGCGCACCTGGCCGCCGAGGCCCCCCTCGCCGTTCCCGCCGCCACTGAGAGGACCACCGTCGCATGAACGCCATCCCGCCGTTGTCCGAACAGATCGTGGTCGTCACCGGGGCCGCCCGCGGAGTCGGAGCCTCGCTGGCCCGCAAGCTCGCCCGACGCGGAGCCAAGGTCGCGCTGCTCGGCCTGGAACCGGAGGAGCTGAAGGCCGTCGCGGCGCAGTGCGGCGCGGCCGCCACCTCGTGGGAGGTGGACGTCACCGACCTGGAGGCACTCAGCGACACCGCCCGCCGGATCAAGGAACACTACGGGCGGATCGACACCGTGGTCGCCAACGCCGGCATCGCCATCGGCGGGCCGCTGACCGACAGCGACCACCGGGCGTTCAGCCGGGTCATCGAGGTCAACCTGCTCGGCAGCGTCGCCACCGCGCGGGCCTTCCTGCCGGCGCTCACGGAGAGCCGCGGCTACCTGCTGCAGATCGCCTCGCTCGCCGCGCTGACCCCCGCGCCGCTGATGAGCGCGTACTGCGCCAGCAAGGCCGGGGTGGAGGCCTTCGCCCACTCGATCCGCGCGGAGGTGGCGTACCAGGGCGTCAAGGTCGGGGTCGGGTACCTGAGCTGGACCGACACCGACATGGTGCGCGGAGCCGACCAGGATGCCGTGCTGAGGCAGATGCGCAGCCGGCTGCCGTGGCCGGCCAACAAGACCTACCCGCTGGAGCCTGCGGTGGACCGGATCGTCGCCGGGATCGTCCGCCGCTCGGCGCACGTGTACGCCCAGGCCTGGCTGCGCGGCATGCAGCCGGTGCGCTGGGTGCTGCCCAGCCTGATCGCGGTGGTCGGCTCCCGCGACGTGGCCCGGCTCGCCCCCCAACTCGCCGCCACCGCCGCCTCCCGGCTGCGCGCCGTCGGGGCCGGCGGCGCCGCGGATACGGCGGCGCGGGGGAGCCGAACGGGAGCGGACGACTGACGGGCGGGAGCCTGAGGGGCAGACAGATCCTGGCGACTGCCGGCGAACAGATGGCAGCTGACAACTGACAACTAACAGATAACAGATTTCGAAATCTGTTATCTGTTAGTTGTCAGTTGTCATCCGTCAGCCTCCTCGGCGATCCGCCCCAGCACCCCCAACGCCCGTTCCAACACCGCCAGCGGCGGCGACGCCAGCCCCACCCGCACCGCCGACGGTGTGCTCCGCGGGTCGACGGCGAACGCCGCCGCGGGAGTCACCGCGATCCCCGCTCGGGCCGCCGCCGCGACGAAGGTCTCCGCCCGCCAGGCGCCCGGCAGCTCCCACCACACGTAGTACGAGCACGGGTCGGCCCGCAGCCGCCGGCCGGCGAGCACCCGCCGCGCCACCTCCTGCCGCGCCGTCGCGTCCGCGCGCTTCGCCGCCTCGACCGCCGCCAGCGTCCCGTCCCCGATCCAGCGCACCGCCGCCTCCAGCGCGAACCCGCTCGGCGCCCACCCGCCCGACCGCAGCGCGCCCGCCACCCGCTCGCGCAGCCCCTCCGGGACGACCGCGAAGCCCGTGGTCAGCCCGGGTGCGAGCCGCTTGGAGAGGCTGTCGACCAGGACGGTCCGCTCCGGCGCCAAGGTGGCGAGCGGCGCCGAGCCGGGCCGCAGGAAGGACCAGATCCCGTCCTCCACCACCGGCAGGTCTGATCGGCGCAGCTCTTCGGCCAGCGCGGCCGCCCGCTCATCCGGCAGGCTCCCCCCGGTCGGGTTCTGCAGCCGCGGCTGGAGGTACACCGCGCGCAGCGGTGCCGCCCGATGAGCGGCCGCCACGGCGCCGGGCAGCAGCCCGTCCTCGTCCATCGCGAGCGGCACCAGCCGAATGCCCAGGCGCTGCGCCACGGCCTTGACCACCGGATACGTCAGCGCCTCAACCCCCAGCCGCTGCCCCGGCCCCACCAGCGCGGACAGCGCCCCGGCGATGACCTGCCGCCCGTTGCCCCCGAACAGCAGGTGCTCCGGGTCGACCTCCCACGTCCCCGCCGACACCAGCCCCGCGAAGGCCCGCTGCGCCGCGCCCGTCCCGGCCGCTCCCACCGGCCGCAGCGTCTCGCCCAGCGCGTCCGGCCGCAGCAGCGGTGCCAGCCCCGCGGCCAACCGCTCGGACTGCCCGGGCGCGGTCGGGTAGTTGAGCTCCAGGTCGACGGGCGCGGCGCCGGGTTCGGCGAGCGCGACCAGCCCGTCGTCCATCCCCCGCCCGGCCCGGACGAAGGTGCCCCGCCCGACCTCCCCGACGGTCAGCCCGCGCCGGGCCAGCTCGCGGTAGACCCGGGCCGCCGTCGAGCCGGCGATGCCCCGGCTGCGGGCGAACGCGCGTTGGGTCGGCAGCTGCCGGCCGGGCCGCAGCCGCCCGTCGGCGATCTCGGCGGCGATGCCGTCGGCGATCAGGCGGTAGTCCTCCACTGGCGTCCAGCCCTTCGTTCCCCAGGTCACGGCACATTGCACCGAGCGCAAAGCCATCATTGCATCGAGCTGATCGGACGCCCTAGCCTCCTCGCATGGACGCGTTGATATCCGCCGGGGACGGCCTCGACGCCGTGAACGGCCACGCCGTGCTCGGGATCGCCGCCGTGGCACTGGGCATGGTGCTGTCGCCGGGGCCGAACATGATCTACCTGGTGTCCCGCTCGATCGCGCAGGGCCGGCGCGCCGGCCTGATCTCCTTGGCAGGCGTCGCGACCGGCTTCCTGGTCTACCTGATCGCGGTGACGGCGGGGGTGGCCGCCGTCTTCTCCGTGGTGCCCGCGCTCTACACGGCGATCAAGCTGGCCGGCGCCGGCTACCTGCTCTGGCTGGCCTGGAAGGCGGTCAAGCCGGGCGGGACCGCGGTGTTCGCCCCGCAGCAGCTGCCCCCGGACCCGCCGCGCCGCCTCTTCGCGATGGGCTTCCTGACCTGCCTGCTCAACCCCAAGATCGCCATCATGTACATCTCGCTGCTGCCCCAGTTCGTGGCGCCCGAACGCGGCCACGTGGCGCTGCAGAGCCTGGTGCTGGGCCTGATCCAGATCGCGATCGCGGTCACCGTCAACGGCCTGATCGCGATGAGCGCGGGCTCCATCGCGACCTTCCTCAACCGCCGCCCGACCTGGCTGCGCATCCAGCGCTACGCGATGGGCACCGTCCTCGGCGGCCTCGCCGTGCACATCGCCGCGGACCGGGCCAAGGCAGTCGCGGCGTAGTCCGCGGCCGACCGGCGACCGAGGCGAGGCCACCCGCTGGGCGACCGGTTCCGCCCTCGTCGGCGCCGGCCCGACCGCACGGGGCGGACCGCGAGACGGTCCCTAGCCCTCCGGGAAGTCCTCCCGGAAGCCCTCCCGGAGGCCCACCTGGAAGTCCTGGCCGGCTGCCGCCCGCAGCACCTCGTACCCCGCCTGCACGAAGTGGGCGCGGTGTGTCGCCCCGGTGTTGGCCAGTGCCGCCACCGCGGTGGACGACTGCGGGGAGAACCCGACCAGGGCTGTGAACCCGCGGGTCGCCCCCGCGTGGAAGTACAGGTCGCGTCCGCCCGAGCGGCGGTGGTTCCACACCAGGCACACCTCGTCGCCCGAGCGCGGCAGCCGCAACCGAGGACGCTGCACCTCGCGCAGGGCCGCCCCCAACGGGCCGACGGCACCGTCGAGATGCGCCCGCAGGTAGCGCAGCACGTCCGCCCCGCTCGCCCGCACCGCCGCCGCTCCCGGCAGCCCGGGGGCGTGCCACGGCGGCAACTCCCGTCCGCGCAGGTACCCGACGGCCCGGCCCGGCGCCTCCGGCGCGCAGCTGGTGGCGCGCAGGCCCAGCGGTGCGCAGACGCGTTCGGCGAGCAGGGTCTCGTAGGGCAAGCCGCTGGTCGCGGCCAGCGCGTGCCCGAGGAGTGCGACCCCGTAGTTGGAGTACCGGTAGCGGCTACCGGGCCTGCTGCGCACGGTGGTTCCGGCCAGCGCGGCCCTCAACCGCGCGGAGTCGAACGTCGCGTAGGGGTTGCTGCGCCACCTCGGCACGGCCGCCGCCAGCAGCCCCGGTGGCAGCCGCGGCAGGCCGGAGGTGTGGGTGGCCAGGTGCAGCAGGCGGATCGGTTCGGGCGAACGCGCGGACGGTGGCGGCCAGTCGGGCGGCAGCCGGCTCTCCATCGGGTCCTCCGGGGCGAGTTCGCCGCGTACGGTCATGTCCGCCAGCAGCAGCGCGGTGAACGTCTTGCTGACCGAGCCGAGTTCGAAGACCGTCTCCGGCGTGCACGCCGCCGCCCGCGGCCCGCGTTCGATGCGCCCGTGGCAGCGGACCTCTTCCCGCGCCCCGCGCACCATGGCCACCGTGACGGCGGTCGCGTACGGTTCGGCGGCCCGTACCGCCGCCGCCACGGCGGTGTCCAGCTCGCTCACGCGGCCGCCGCGCCGGCGCCCAGGGCCCGGGCCAGGGTGATGTCACCGGCCAGCACCGCGACCACCGCCGTGTGCTGGTGCTCCTGGAAGGCCTCCTCCCGGTCGTCGCTCACCGGCTCGTTGGCGTCGCGGGGCACGAGCCCGTCCGCGCGCTGGACGGCGGCCAGGGCGTCCCAGCCCTGGCGCCCGGTGATCGGTTCGCCGATGCACGCGTCCACCATGAGGAGTTCGACGGCCAGGTCCCACTGCCCGATCTCCAGCCAGATGTCGAGCCAGGCCGGGAGCCAGTCGCGCAGGTAGTCGCGCATCGGTTCGGGCAGGCCCTCCGGGTGGGCGCCCCAGTCGGTGAGGTGGAAGACGGTGTGGGTGTTCTGGTAGGCGATCTCCCACTCGACGGCCCAGGGCTCGGGCAGGGCGCCGAGCCACGTGCCGGCCGCCAGGGCGGCCCAGTCCGGCTGGTGGCTGAGCCCGACCAGCCGCCGGGCGTTGGCGATGGCGAGCCGCCGGTTGGCCTGGACCTCGATGGCGTGCGCGGCCCGCAGCCGGCCCACCGATTCGAGCAGGTCGTCCAGGGCGGGGTGACGGTAGCCGGCCCGGGCGAAGTGGCCGTAGAGCTCCAGCGGGTCGCTCATCGTGACGTGGCGCAGCTGCCGCTCGTACAGCAGGTCTCCCTCGCGGATCTCGGCCCACGCGTAGTCGAGGAGTTCCCGGGCCGCTCGCGCGTCGGCCGGTCCGGCGACGCCGTCGCGCAGGACCACCGAGGCGGCCAGGGCGAGCTCGCCGAGCGGTTTGTAGGCGTCGTTGGGGGTGGCGAGGTCGACCACGGTGTTGTCGGGGATCCGGCCCAGGCCGTCGCGGTGGGCGGCGTGCAGCCAGGTCAGCGCACGGGAGCCGAACCGTTGCGCGGTGGCGAGGACGTGGGTGTCGATCACGAGGCTCGGCCCCCTTCGGCGTTCGACGGCCGGGAGCGGTCGAGCAGCCGGCGGGCGACGGCCAGCTCCAGCCCGGTGCGGGCGCTGCCGTCACCGGCCAGGCGGATCCGGTCCAGCACGGGTTCGACGTCCAGTCGCGAGTGCCGACCCTCGGCTTCCGTCCACGCGAGCCAGCGGGCGAGTCGGGTGGCGGTGGTGAGGTCGCGGCGCAGCATCGAGCGGACGGTGCCCCGGGCGAGTGCCAGGGCGTGGGTACGGGCCGCGTCGTGCACCGGGCCGTCCAGGGTGGGCAGGGCGAGCACGGACAGCTGGGACATCCGCACCGACCAGGCCTGCCAGCCGAGGTCCTCCGGGCCGGGCAGCGGGACCGGCCAGGGCACGGTGTCCCCGTGGGCGGCGCGGGCGAGCAGCCCGCCGGCGGCCCAGTCCTGCCAGGCGATGATCAGCGCGGCCTGCTCCGAGGGGGGCGCCGGTGCGGGGACCGCCCGTCGCGCCTCGGCGAGCAGGGCGGCGGTGGGCGGGTCGGGCTCGGCCCCGCGGAACAGGGACGGCGCGAGCAGGTCCGCACCGAGCAGCCGCACGGCGGCCAGCAGCGGGCGGGGTACGGCGGTGTCCGGCTCCACGAGTGCGGCCGCACCCTCGCCGCCCCGGAGGGCGTCGAGGGTCCGGCCGGCCACCCGCTCGACGGCCGCGGCGTACTGATCACGCAGTGACGTCTCGGCGAATGGCATCAGTGGTGTGCCTCCTTGCTGAGGCGGGCCGGCCGGGTGTCGGGCCGGCCCGGTCATCAGACGATGAGGTCGTCCCGGCTCACCGGGTCGGCTTCTCCTTGGGCGGCTTCGGAGAGTTCAGCAGCAGCCCGGCCAGCAGCGACGCCCCCGCGGCCTCGGGCAGGTACGTGGGCGCGTCGGACACGACGGCCTCGTCCTCCACCATCAGGCTCGCGAGTGTCTCGGCCTCGGCCAGCGTCGCGCTGCGTGACGCCGAAGCGGTTTCGGTACGGAACTGAGTAAGCATCAGATGTGCCTCCTCACCTGGATGTCATCACCCGGTCGGATGAAGCCCCTGTTCGACATTACGTGTGCGTCCGACTACTCGCAATCCCCGCCGCTGACCAGCGGCGTTGCGCGGGGTGGGCTCGATAGCGAGGAGTCGGTACGGTCGGGGCATGACCACAGCCTTGATCACCGGCGCGACCGCCGGCATCGGAGCGGCGTTCGCCCGCCGGCTCGCCCGCGGCGGCTACCGGCTCGTCCTGGTGGCCCGGGACGCCGAACGCCTGGAGCGCGCGAGCGCCGACCTGAACGCCCAGTACGGCATCGAGACGGAGGTGCTGCGGGCCGACCTCGCGACGGAGGAGGGCATCGCCGCCGTCGAGGCCAGGCTCGGCGACACCGAACACCCGGTGGACCTGCTGATTAACAACGCCGGGTTCGGCAACAAGGGCGCCTTCGGCGCCGTCCCGCTCCAGGCCGAGCTGGACATGGTGAAGGTGCACATCGAGGCGGTCCTGCGGCTGACCACGGCCGCCCTGCCGGGAATGCGCGAGCGCGGCCGCGGGGCGATCGTCAACGTCGCCTCGGTGGCGGCCTTCCTGCCGCGCGGCACGTACGGGGCGAGCAAGGCGTGGGTGGTCAGCTTCACCCAGGGCGTGCTGCGCGACCTCGGCGGCACGGGCGTGCGGATGATGGCGCTGTGCCCGGGCTTCACCCGGACCGAGTTCCACGAGCGGGCCGGCATGGGCACCGGCAACATCCCGTCCTGGTCCTGGCTCTCGGCCGAGCGGGTGGTGGAGGAGGCGATGCGCGACCTGGCGCGCGGCAAGTCGTTGTCCGTGCCGGGCAAGCGCTACAAGGCGGCGGTGGCCGTCGCCCGGGTGCTGCCCTCCGGCAAGCTCGGCGGCCTCTCCTCGAAGGCGGCGCGCACCTACCGGACGGACTGAGGCCCGCTGCGGCCGGACGCGGCGGGCGGGTGGACGGACGGGGTCGGCGGGTGGCGGGACGCGGCCGGCGGGTGGACGGGCGGGGCGGAGCGGGGAAGCGCAGGAATAGGGGGGCACTCACTATTAGTTTGCCTAACTATGAGCTACCCCCGCTATGCTGGCATCCGCCCGACCGCCCCGCCCGCCGCCGCGCCCCCGCCGCGCGTCCGACCCAGGGAGGCCCGTCCTTGAGGCCCGCCGCCATCGACTGGACCCCGCCCGACCGCGCCGAGGGCGAACCCCGCCCGCCCGCGCAGTGGCGGCGGATCCTCGCGCTGTTCCACCCCTACCGGGGCCGCCTCGCCGTCGTGGGGCTGCTGGTGGCCGCCTCCGCGGTGGTCTCCGTCGTCTCCCCGTTCCTGCTCAGGGCCGTCCTGGACACCGCCATCCCGCAGGGCCGCACCGGCCTGCTCAGCCTGCTCGCGCTCGGAATGATCCTCACCGCCGTGGTGAACAGCATCTTCAACGTGCTGCAGACGCTGATCTCCACCACCGTCGGCCAGCGCGTCATGCACGACCTGCGCACCGCCGTCTACGGCCACCTCCAGCGGCAGTCCCTCGCCTTCTTCACCCGCACCCGCACCGGCGAGGTGCAGTCCCGGATCGCCAACGACATCGGCGGCATGCAGTCCACGGTGACCTCCACCGCCACCAGCCTGGTCTCCAACCTCACCGCGGTGATCGCCTCGATCGTCGCCATGGTCGCGCTGGACTGGCGGCTGACCGTCGTCTCGCTGCTGCTGCTCCCGCTGTTCGTCTGGATCAGCCGCCGGGTCGGGCAGGAGCGCAAGAAGATCACCACCGAGCGGCAGAAGCAGCTGGCCGCGATGAGCTCGGCGGTGCAGGAGTCGCTGTCCGTCAGCGGCATCCTGCTCGGCCGCACCATGGGCCGCTCCGACTCGCTCGCCCGGGAGTTCACCGGGCAGTCCGACCAGCTCGCCGACCTCGAGGTGCGGGCCAGCATGGCCGGGCGCTGGCGGATGAACACCATCCAGATCGTGATGGCCGCGATGCCCGCGCTGATCTACTGGGCGGCCGGACTGACCTCAGCCGCCGGCGCGCCGATCGTCTCGGTCGGCACCCTGGTCGCCTTCGTCACCCTCCAGCAGGGCCTGTTCCGCCCCACCGTGAGCCTGCTCTCCACCGGCGTCGACGTGCAGACCTCGCTCGCGCTCTTCCAGCGCATCTTCGAGTACCTCGACCTGCCGGTGGAGATCGCCGAACCCGCTCGCCCCGTCACCCTCACCGACATCCGCGGCGAGGTCCGCTTCGAGGCCGTCGACTTCCGCTACGACCCGGAGCAGCAGCGCCCGACCCTGGCCGGCGTCGACCTCAAGGTCCCGGCCGGGAGTTCACTGGCCGTGGTCGGCGAGACCGGCTCGGGCAAGACCACCCTCAGCTACCTCGTCCCGCGGCTGTACGACGTCACCGGCGGCCGGGTCACCCTGGACGGCGTGGACGTGCGCGACCTGTCCTTCGACACCCTGGCCCGCGCGGTCGGCGTGGTCTCCCAGGAGACCTACCTCTTCCACGCCTCGGTCGCCGAGAACCTGCGCTTCGCCAAACCGGGCGCCAGCGACGCCGAACTGGTCGAGGCCGCCCGGGCCGCGCAGATCCACGAGACCATCGCCGCCCTCCCGGACGGCTACGACACCCTGGTCGGCGAACGCGGCTACCGCTTCTCCGGCGGCGAGAAGCAGCGCCTCGCGCTCGCCCGCACCATCCTGCGCAACCCGCCGGTGCTGATCCTCGACGAGGCCACCAGCGCCCTCGACAACCGCACCGAGCGCGCCGTCCAGCAGGCCGTCGACACCCTGGCCGCCGGACGCACCACCATCACCATCGCGCACCGGCTCTCCACCGTGCGCTCCGCCGACCAGATCGCGGTGCTCGACCACGGCGAGGTGGTCGAACTGGGCACCCACGAGGAACTGGTGGAGCTCGACGGCCGGTACGCGGCGCTGCTGCGCCGGGAGGCCCCGACGACGGCCGTCCTGTCGGACGCCGCCCTCGGGCACGCGTGAGAGGAGGGGCGGTCAGGCCGCCTTCGGCACCTCGTTGTAGCTCTCCACGACCTCCTGGCCGGAGAGCCGCTGGATCGCCGCCATCACCTCGTCGGTCACCTGCCGACGGGCCTTCAGCGAACGGGCCTGCCCGTGCAACTCGTCGAAGTGCAGCGGCTCGCCGAAACGGACCGTCACCTTCTTGATCCGCGGGACGCGCTTGCCCACCGGCAGGATCTGCTCCGGGCCCTCCAGGGCCACCGGAACCACCGGCACGCCCGCCGTCAGGGCGAGCCACGCGACGCCCGTCTTGCCTCGGTAGAGCCGGCCGTCCAGCGATCGGGTGCCCTCGGGGTAGATGCCGAAGGCCTTGCCCGCCTCCAGGATCTCCAGCGCCGACTCCAACGAGGCCTGGGCGGAGCGGTAGGTGCCGCGCTCGACCGGCACCGCGCCGATCGACTCGAAGAAGCCCTTGGACAGGCGGCCCTTGAGGCCGGTGCCGGTGAAGTACTCGGCCTTGGCGAGGAAGTGGACACGGCGCGGAGCGGTGAGCGGGATCACCACGCTGTCGATGAAGGACAGGTGGTTGCTGGCCAGGATCACCCCGCCCTTGCGCGGCACGTTCTCGACACCCTCGATGACCGGGCGCCAGATCCCGCGCGAAACGGGTTTCAGCACCAGCCTGGTGGCGAGATCGAGCATGTTCCCTCCCTGGACGAACGACCGCCCGGGAGGTGCCCGGGCCCGCAATCAGATCCGCAGACTACGACACCGACCCCTGCGCCCGTCCACTCCCGGCCACCGTGGCGCACACCACGGCGGGTAGGGTACGGCCGTCCGAAACGTGCACGACCCCGCAGTACCAGGAGGACCCTGATGGAGACCATCGAGGACATCAAGGCGATGTTCGACCGCATCGACAAGAACGGTGACGGCAAGATCACCCCGGCCGAGTACGCGCTGGCCGCCAACGAGATGGGCGACCACGGCGTCACGCTGGCGATGGCCGAGGCGCTGGTCCACTCGATGGACACGCGTCACCAGGGTTACCTGGACTTCGAGGAGTTCTTGGCCGCGCGTCAGCGGTGACCTCGCACCGGTGGGCCGGTCGCCGCTGCGGCGGCGACCGGCCCATCCGGGCGTTTGGAGGCTAAGGTCACGGACGGCGGATGACAGCTGACAGATGATGAAATCTGTTATCTGTTATCTGTTATCTGTCAGCCGTCGCCTGTCCGCCGTCCGCCGCCCACCGGAGGCCGCGGGCCCGCAGACCCGCCCGCTCGGCGGCGTCAGCCCGTCACCGGGAACACCCGGCGCACCACCCGCTCCGCCGCCCCGCCGTCGTCCCAGACGCAGAACCTGGCCCGGAACCGCGCCCGCGCCGCCGGCTCCGGATCGCCCGCCCGCAGCGCCCGCGCCAGCCCGTCCACGTCCACCGTGACCGCGCCCGGCGGCTCCTCGAACAGGTCGAAGTACACGCCGCGCTCGCGCCGGTACTCCTCCCAGTCCGGTGCGAATATCACCACCGGCCGGTCCAGCACCGCGTAGTCGAACATCATCGACGAGTAGTCCGTCACCAGCGCGTCCGCCGCCAGGTAGAGGTCCTCAACCGTCGGGTGCGCCGACACGTCCACGATCTCCGCCGCGTCCTCGCCGGCCACCAGGTCGCCCGGACCGCCGGTGTGGAAGTAGTGGGTGCGCACCAGCAGCGTGAACCTCGGACCCAGCCGCCGGGCCAGGTCGGTCACGTCCAGCAGCGGCACGTAGCCGCCCTTGCCGCCGCGGTGGGTCGGTGCGTACAGCACGGTCGTGGTGCCCGGCCGCAGCCCCAACCGCTCTCGCATCGCCCGGACTTCCTCGGGCGTGGTGTTGGCCAGCCGGTCGTTGCGCGGGTAGCCGGTGTCCAGCATCTCGTACCGGCCGGGGAAGGCCCTGGCGAAGTGCTCGCTGGTGTGCGGATTGGAGGAGACCAGGAAGTCCCAGCGGTCTATGGCCTCCTGGAGCCGGTCGAAGTCCATCCCCTCGGCCGCCTCCGGGCGCCCGCGCAGGTCCATGCCCATCGTCTTGAGCGGCGTGCCGTGCTGGGTCTGGACGTGCACCGTGCCCGGCCGCTTCACCATGGTGCGCGGGAAGTTGACGTTGTTGACGAAGTACTTGGCGGTCGCCATCGCCTTCAGGTAGGCGGGGGTGTTGACGATCACGTACGGCACGCCGGGCGGCATGGTGGCGGCCTGGGTGCGGTTCTCCACCACCCACACGCCGCGGATCTGCGGGGCGAGTTCCTTCGCCTTCTCGTAGATCGCCGCCGGGCTGCAGGCGTAACCCCGGTGCCAGTACGCGGCGTAGACCGCCAGGTGCTCGTCCAACGGGAGGCGGCGGAAGGCGTTGTACGCGGTGAACCGGGCGCCGCTGCGCACCCCCTTCTTCACCGCGGGTGCCACCGCCCGTGCCCCGCGCTTGAGGTCGCGCGGCAGCCGGCCGGTGCGGCGGAGCTCCGCGTACGCGATCCGGGCGCCGCGGGCGGCCAGCCGGTACTGCACGCCGCGCACCCCGCCGGGGAAGCGGTAGCCGGCCGGCCGGTGGCGCTCGAAGTGCTCGGAGATCCGGCGGAAGAAGTCTTTGCGCAGGTCGGTGGGA
The DNA here is from genome assembly GCF_055569215.1 of Kitasatospora sp. NPDC029312. Classification (NCBI taxonomy): domain Bacteria; kingdom Bacillati; phylum Actinomycetota; class Actinomycetes; order Kitasatosporales; family Streptomycetaceae; genus Kitasatospora; species Kitasatospora sp. NPDC029312. The sequence goes on from NZ_JBVHXY010000018.1 coordinate 81,653, forward strand.
ACGAGCCCGGGGGTGTCGTAGACGTTCAGCGCCTGGCGCAGGGTCCGGTCGAAGACCAGGGTGCGCAGCGACTCCGGGACGGCCCGGGCGGTGAGGCCCGAGGTGTCCGAGGTGTCCGAGCCGGGGCGGTCCGAGCGGCCCCAGCGGTCGATGAAGGCGAAGATCGCGTCGTACTGGGCGAACACGTCGGCGTGCTTGGGGGAGGCGGTGGCGGTGATCGCGCCCTCCCGGCCGCGCCGGTAGAAGTAGCAGGGGCGGTCGAGGTAGCGCAGCCGTTCGGCGGCCAGCAGCGCGGGGTACGTGACGGAGATGTCCTCGTAGTAGCCGCGGCCGAAGGCGACGCCGAGGCCCTCCAGGAAGGCGCGGCGGAAGACCTTGTTCCACACTGACATCACGGTCTGGAACAGTGCCGGGTGCTCGGCCACGGTGCAGCCCTCGACCAGCGGGGAGCCGACCAGCACGTGCCGCCAGGGGTTGGGCTCGGTCTCGCCGTCCGGGTAGACGTGGACGAAGTCGGTGAGCAGCACGTCGGCCGGGGTCTCCCGGCGGCGCTCCTCCTCCAGTTCGTCCAGGATCACGCCGACGGTCCGCTCGGGCACCCAGTCGTCGCTGTCCACGAACCAGACGTACTCGCCGCGCACCTGCGGCAGGGCGGCGGCCCGGGCGCCGCCGAGGCCCTGGTTCTCGGTGAGGTGCAGGACCCTGAGCCGGGGGTCGCGGGCCGCGTAGGCGTCCAGGATCGCGCCGGAGCCGTCGGGGGAGAGATCGTCGACCGCGATCACCTCGAAGCGGGTCTCGGCGGCGTTGGTCTCGCCGAGGATCGAGTCGAGGCAGCGCGGCAGGTACCGCTCCACGCCGTGGACCGGGAGCACGATGCTGAGGAGGAGGGACACGCTGGCCGAGTCTACCGATCCACCGCGCGCGACCTGCGCGGACGTCCGCTCGACGGCGGAGGCGGAGATACGGCCCGGAACCGCCGGTGCCGGGCCCCGTGCGGGGCGGCACCGGCAGCCTGGTCGGCGGCCCGACCGACCCTCTACGGCCGGCCGCCGGTCCGGGCACCCTACGAGCCTGGCCACCGCAGCGTCGAGGTGACCGGGCAGTGGCTCGCGGGAGCCGGAGTTCGATCGAGTGCATTCACCACTCGAACGCGCGCGCGATGCGGTGCGGGCACCAGCGCGTTGCCAAAGATATTGCTTGGAGGATCGACGCGAGTCAATCCCTCGTATGTGTTCACTTCATGAAGCGTCTCGGTGACGCCAGTCGCGCCGCGAATGATCGTTTTGTCGACCTGGCAGCTGTCCCCTATATCCGGGCGAGGGTGCTCGGCGTCCGGATGCGACGCACCGACCGCCCGGGCGGCTCGTCCAGCCGGACCCGGAAACCCCGGAAACCCCGGAAACCCCGGAAACCCCGGAACTCCCGGACCACCGGGAACCGCCCTCGCCCCGTCCGGGCGCCCCGCGCGCCCGGCGCACACGGCGGCGGACGGGCGCCGGGCCCGTGCCTCCTGGCCCTGCTGACGGACGGCGGGTCGTGCACCATCATTGATGCGTAGTCGTGACCGCACGGGTGGCCCCTGGTGCATCGTCAGTTGACGCCGCACGATACGGTGGCACCACACCAAGGACGGTTGCGCGAAGGCCCGCTGTCACGGATAGTCTTCGCCTCACGGCCCTGGCGCCTCGTAGGGGTGGGAAAACTGATGGAACACATGCAAGTGCGGACTCGGCCCCGGGTGCCGGCGGTCCAGTGCGGTGTCGGTGCGACCGGCCGCCGGATCGATCGACACCTGGCCGTGCTCGGCGCGCCCGCACTCCCGGCGGTGGACACCGCCGAGGCGCTCGGGCTGATAAGGGAGTTGACGCCGCGCGGCGCCGACGCTCCGGCGGCGGCCCGCCGTCGCCACTCCCGGGTCTCGCTGCTGGCGCCGCTGCGCCGGCTGCGGCGGAGCCTCTTCGGCGGACGCGGCTAGCGGCCTCCCGGTCGCGGCCGTCCCGGCCCCGACTCGACCCGACGGACCACCCGGTACGTCGGGTCCTCGTCGCACCCGGGGGTCGGCGGCCGTGGACGTCGCTCTGTGGTCTGAATCTCCCACCCTCCGCGAGGACGGCCCGCCCCGCGACCGAGCGTACGGCGGGGCGGTACGCCCGGCCCGCTGACCTGGGCCAGGATGGCGCCATGGCGGACAACAACCACTCCCCGGCAACCGGGTCGACCGGATCCTTCCAGACCACCACCCTGGAGATCACCACCGGCAACCGCGAGGTCGCGCTCGACATCACGGACCGCTGCGCCGCGTTCCTCAACGAGCGGGCCGCCGGCCGCGACGGCCTGCTCAACGTCTTCGTCCCGCACGCCACGGCCGGGATCGCCGTGCTGGAGACCGGCTCCGGCAGCGACGACGACTTCCTCGCCGTGTTGCGCGACCTGCTCCCGGCGGACGACCGCTGGCGCCACCGTCACGGCAGCCCCGGCCACGGACGGGACCACGTGGTGCCCGGCCTGGTCGCCCCGCACGCCACCCTGCCGGTGATCGGCGGGCAACTGGCGCTCGGCGTCTGGCAGTCCGTGGTGCTGATCGACACCAACGGGGACAACCCGCGCCGCACCGTGCGGCTGTCCTTCCTCGGGTAGCGCTACGAACCGTCCCGGGCGACGTGCCCGGCCACGACGGCCAGGTAGCGCTCGATCGCCAGGTGCTGGCAGAGCAGGGCGACCGGACGGCCCAGCCGGGCGTACCAGGCGGACAGCCGGGAGAACGCGGTGACCTCGAACCACACCTCGCCGTCGGCGTCCATCGACACCACGAACGACTCCTCGCCGCACTCCGGATGCCCGGGCAGCGTCCCGTACGCGAACCCGATCCGGTGCGGTTCGTCGACCGTCCACACCACCCGGCAGGGGATCACCAGCCGCGGCCACCGGGTGCCCGGCAGGGCCAGCCGCAGCAGCACGGTGGCCCCCGCCCGGGCCGGGCCGCCGGGCCACACCGCGAACCCCGTCCCCAGCTGGGTGCCCCACCCGAGCACGTACCGCCCGGCCCGCTCCAGCACCTCCGGCCCGCGCCCCAGATGCACCCTCCGCCGCAGGTGCGCGTACCCGTCGGGCAGCCGGCCGCCCCGGGTGGCGCCCACCTCGGGGTAGGTGGGGTCGGTGGCCTCGGCGGCGCGCAGGCGCTGGTGGAGATCGGTGACCATACCGGACACGGTAGCCCTGGCGTGTGACAGTGGCGGGCGCGGGGGCGTCTTGCCGCACGCGGGAGGCCGGGCGTAAGAAGGCGGTATGAATGACAGCGCGACGGGCGGTGCGCGGGTGACCGAGGACGCGGCGGCGTGCGCGCCGACGCCGGACGGCTCGGCGGAGGCGGCGCTGCGACCCGACCCGGGGGCGACCGGGCCGCGCGCGGACTGTGTGCTGTGCGGGGAGCCGACGGAGATTCCGGCCGACCGGCCGGGCAGCACCCTGTGCCCGGTGTGCGCCTGGCAGCAGGCCCAGCGGGTGGCCTGTTCGGGCTGAAGCCGACGCTGGCTCGGCGCGGGCTGCGCGCTGGCCGGACGCGGGCTGGGCGCTAGCCAAACGCGGCTGGGCGCTGGCCGGGGTGGCGGGCGCAGGTCAGGCACCGGTCAGGCGCCGGCCCGCGGCGGTGCCGGGATGTCGCCGTAGGACTCCAGCAGGCCGCGCAGCAGGGTGGCGAGCTGCTCGCGGTCGTCGCCGCCGAGGGCTTGCAGCAGGCGGTCCTCGTTGGCCAAGTGGAGGGGCAGGATCCGGTCGACGGTCTCCAGGCCGTGGTCGGTCAGGCGGATCTTCACGGAGCGGCGGTCGCCCTCGTCGCGCACCCGGGTGACCAGGCCCTTGTCCTGCATCCGGTCCACCCGCAGCGTGATGGCACCGGTGGTGACCAGCGACGTCCTGAGGAAGGCGCCCGCGGTCAGCTCGTAGGGGGCGCCGGAGCGCCGGAGCGTGGAGAGCACGTCGAACTCGCCGGGCTCCAGGCCGTGTTCGGCGAGGAAGTCCTTGATCTCCTTGTCCCACATGCGGGAGATCCGCAGGATGCGCCCGACGACGCCGATGGGCGAGAAGTCGACGTCGGGGCGTTCCCGGCGCCACTGGTCCAGCAGGGCTCCGACCGCGTCGGTCATGGGACCACCACCTCACTTCCGGTCACGTTCGGAGATTTACCTTAGCACTCATTTAGTTGACGCTCGCCTGACTGCTCGTTATCTTAGTCCTCATCTAATCAGTGCTGACCTGATGAGCGGTGATTCCCATGCCCTTGACCCCGATCCGCGGTACCGAAGTCCACTACGAAGTCGACGGCCAGGGGCCCGGGCTGGTCCTAGTGCACGGCACGGGCGGCGACGCCGAGAAGGTCTTCGGCAACGTGGTGGACCACTTCAGCGGAACCCGCACGGTGGTCCGGCCCAACTTCAGCGGCAGCGGGCAGACCACGGACGACGGCTCGGAGCTGACCCTCGACCTGATCGCCGATCAGGTCGCCGCGGCCACCCGGGCGGCCGTGAGCGGGCCCGTGGACCTGCTCGGCTTCTCGCTCGGCGCGGTCGCGGCCGCCGCCGTCGCGGCCACCCGGCCCGAACTGGTGCGCCGTCTCGTCCTGGTGGCCGGCTGGGCCCACTCCACCGGCCCGCGCGACCAGTACTACTTCCGCACCTGGCGGCGCCTCCTGGACACCGACCGGGAACTGTTCAAGCGCTTCTCGGCCCTGACCGGCTTCAGCGCGGCAGCCCTGGACCGCTTCGGCCACCAGGGGCTCGCGGACTCCCTGGCGGACAGCTGGCCGCCGCCCGGCATGGGCCGGCAGATCGAGCTGGGCGGCCGAGTGGACCTGCGGCCCCTCCTCCCGGCCGTCAGCGCACCGACCCTGGTGATCGGATTCGCCGATGACGCGATGATCCCGGTCGAAGGATCGCGCCAGCTCCACGCCGCCATCGCCGGCAGCCGGCTCGTCGAGGTCGAGGGCCAGGGACACATGGACTGGTTCGCCGACCCGACCGGCCTGGTCAATCTCACCCGCGAATTCCTCGACGCCGACTGACGTCCCCAGCCCGCTGTGGCGGGGAAGCCGCCGCACGCCCGATCATCCGAGCGATCACCCGACCGATCACCCGACCGATCCGAGGAGTCCCCATGTCGTTCCTGTCGCCCGACTACCCCGAAATCCTCTACGACCGGGACGAGGGCCAGACCAACGTCGCCTCGTTCCGCCCGGCCGGCACATCCCCCGACTACGTCGCACCCAACGGCTCGACGTTCCACTACCTGTCGACCCGGCTCAGCACCAACGGCCTGTACGGCCTGTACCAGAACCGGCTCACCGGTCAGGTCGGCGGCACCAGCCCGCACTTCCACAAGACGATGTCCGAGTCGTTCTACGTCCTCTCCGGAGAGATCCACATCTTCGACGGCGAACGCTGGTTCGACGCCTCCCAGGGCGACTACCTCTACATCCCGCCCGGCGGGGTGCACTCCTTCGGCAACATCTCCGGCGAGCCGGCCGAGTTCCTGATGCTGTTCGCCCCCGGCGCCGCCCGGGAGGGCTACTTCGAGGGACTGGCCGACGTCGCGACCATGACCGAGGAGGAGCGCGCGGCCTTCTTCGTCCGCCACGACAGCTTCTTCGCCGACATGACCAAGGGCCCGGCGGCGGACTCCTGGGAGGACCGCGCGGCCCTGCGCAAGTCCTTCAAGACCCGCTGACCTCGCTTCGGACCGGCCGGGCCTGGGCCCGGCCGGACTTGGCCTGGCCCGGCCGGTTTCCGGCGCGCGGGTGACGATCCGCGCGCCGGCGGCCGACGGCTGCTGGGCGCTGCGGGGCGGCCCGAACGCTGCGGGGGCGGCCAGGGCGCCCATCTCGCCACCGGCCGTACGCCCGGCCGTCGCGCTACTCCGGGGGCGCCTCCACCGCGTTGGCCCGTATGGTGCGCGCGTACCAGGCGGCACTGGACTTCGGGATCCGGCGTTGGGTCGGGTAGTTCACGTAGACCGCGCCGAACCGCTTGCCGTAGCCGTACGACCACTCGAAGTTGTCCATCAGCGACCAGAGGAAGTAGCCGCGCACGTCCGCGCCGTCCGCGATCGCCCGGTGCAATGCCGTGAGGTGGCCGCGCAGGTAGGCGATCCGTTGCGGGTCGTGCACGGTGCCGTCGGCGCCGAGGGTGTCGTCGAAGGCGGCGCCGTTCTCGGTCACCAGCAGCGCGAGGCCGGGCTTGGATCGGGCGGTGTCGGTGATCAGGTCGTACAGGCCGGAGGGGTCGATGGACCAGCCCATCGTCGTCGTCTCGCCCGGTGGCCGGTGGAACAGCACCCGCTCCGCGCCCGGCCACGGTGAGTGCTCACTGCCGCCGTGTGCGTCGTGCTCGCTGCTGCCGGTGCCGGTGCCGATGCCGATGCCGGTGCCGGTGCCGGCCTCCGCCGCCGAGACCAGCGTCGGCGTGTAGTAGTTCAGGCCCAGCACGTCGATCGGCGCACCGATCGCCTCCTCGTCGCCCGGGCGCACCAGGAGGTCCCAGTCGACCAGGTGCCCGGTGTCCGCCCTGAGGTCCGCCGGGTAGCCGCCGTGCAGCAGCGGTCCGGTGAAGATCCGGTTGCCGACCGCGTCGATCCGGCGGGCGGCCTCCTGGTCCGCCGGGCGCTCCGTCAGGGCGCGCACCTGGTGCAGGTTCAGGCTGATGCCCACCGGCGCCGAGCTCGGCAGCACGGCGCGCAGCGCGGCCACCGCCCGGCCGTGGCCCAGGTTGAGGTGATGCGCGGCGCGCAGCGCCTCGGCCGGGTCGGTGCGGCCCGGGGCGTGCACGCCGGAGCCGTAGCCGAGGAAGGCCGAGCACCACGGCTCGTTGAGCGTGATCCAGAGCGCCACCCGGTCGCCCAGCGCCTCGGCCGCGAGCCGGGCGTACTCGCCGAACCGCTCGGCGGTGTCCCGCACCGGCCAGCCGCCGCCCGTGGCCGGGCCGTTCGCCGACGGGGTCTCCAACTCCTGGGGGAGGTCCCAGTGGTAGAGCGTGGCCACCGGCTGGATGCCGTGCGCCAGCAGCTCGTCGGTCAGCCGCCGGTAGAAGTCCAGGCCGGCCTGCCGGGCCGGACCGCGCCCGGTCGGCTGGACCCGCGGCCAGGAGACGGAGAACCGGTAGGCCTTCAGGCCGAGTTCGGCCATCAGCGCGATGTCCTCGCGGAACCGGTGGTAGTGGTCGGTGGCCAGGTCGCCGGTGTCGCCGTTGGCGACGCGGCCGGGCGTGTGGCTGAAGGTGTCCCAGATGGACGGTGTCCGGCCGTCCGCCCGAACCGCGCCCTCCACCTGGTAGGCCGCGGTGGCCGCCCCCCACAGGAAGCCGGGCGGGAAGGTCAGTCGCTCCGGCTCCCGCCGCGGGGAGGCGGCCGGAGTGGTGGTGCGGAGTGCCCTGGTCATGGTGGATCGCTCCCGATTCGTCGTCGGAGGGGGCCGGCCCAGCCCTTCACGGCGCCTGGTTGACGCCGCTGACGATCTGGCGGCCGAACAGGGCGGTCACCAGCAGCAGCGGCAGGGTTCCGTCGGTCCCGGACCGCACGAAGGCGGCACGCCGAGCACCGCCATGGCCGGCCGGGCGATCGGCACCACTCCGTGCCGGACCACGCGCAGCAGCGAGTTCGCACCGTCCGTCCGGGGCGGCCTCCAGCACCTCGGTGGGCAGCGCCCGGCGAGGCGCGCCGCCCGGTTCGCCGCGCCAGGTCACCATCGCGCAGGGGCTGGACGGCGTCAAGGAGCCGGTACACAGCCGAGGATGAACCCGACGGCGTCAACTTCCGCTAGGTGTCCTCCCGGGTGGCCAGGGCGAGGGTGGAGCCGTGGCGGCCCTTGCGGACCATGAGTTGGGCCGGGATACGGCTGCGCAGGTCGGCGACGTGGCTGACGATGCCGACCGCGCGGTCCCGTTCGCGCAGGCCGTCGAGGACGTCCATCACCTCCTCCAGGGACTGCTCGTCCAGGGTGCCGAAACCCTCGTCGATGAACAGGGTGTCCAGCGGCATGCCGCCCGCCTCGTCGGTGACCACGTCGGCCAGGCCGAGGGCGAGGGAGAGCGAGGCGAAGAAGCTCTCGCCGCCGGAGAGGGTCGCGGTGTCGCGCTCGGTGCCCGTCCAGGCGTCGACCACCCGCAGGGCCAGACCGGAACGCTTGTTGCCGGCTCCCCGGTCGTCGCTGTGCACCAGGGTGTAGCGGCCGCCGGACATCCGGACCAGCCGGTCGCTGGCCGCCGCCGCCACCTGCTCCAGCCGGGCCGCCAGGACGTACGACTCCAGGCGCATCCGCAGCCGGTTCTCGGTCGAGGTGCCCGCGGCCAGCGCGGCGAGCCGGTTGATCCGCCCGTACCGTTCCAGTGCCGGGGCGAGATCCCGGGCCAGCTCGGCCAGTTGCCGCCCGATCCCGGCCAGCGCCGCGCAGCACTCCCGGGCCGCCGACCGGGCGGCGTGCGCCTGGCCGAGCCGGTCCGTGGCGGCGCTGAGCGCGACAGCGGCAGCGGACAGGTCGACCGGCGGACGGGCCGCGGCCTCGGCGAGTTCGGGCAGCGCCAGCTCGTGCCGCACAGCGGCCGACTCGGCGCGGTGCCGCTCCAGCCGGGCCTCCAGCCGCTCGCGCTCCTCGCGCGGCAGCAGCACCGCGAGCGCCGCCTCGGCATCAGGGAAGCCCGCCGCGGCGGCGGCCTTGCCGAGCTCCGCCTCGGCCTCGTCCAGCCGGGCCCGCGCCTCGGCACAGGCCCGGGCGGCGGTGGCGGTGGCGGCCACTTCGTCGGTGAGCCGGGTCAGCTCGTCGGCCCGGTCGGCGACCGAGGCCGCTTCGCCCCGGGCGGCCGCCACCCTGGCGGTCAGCTCCCGCTGTTCGGCGTCCAGCGACTGCAGCCGGTCGGTGAGGACGGCGGCGCGCTCCTTGGCCTCGCGCAGTTCGTCCAGGCGGCGGGCGCGGTCCTGTGCCAGCCGGCCGATCTCCTGCTCGACCCGACCGAGCGCCTCCGCCGCGCGCAGCGCCTCGCGGTGCTCGCGCTCCAGCTCGGCCAGGGACTGCGCGAGGGTGTCCGCCCCGTCCGGCCCGGCCGCCCCGGCGGCGGTCGCCTCGCGGACCCGCAGCGCGGTCAGGGCCTGGTCGGCGGAGGTCCAGGCCTGCTCGGCGGCGGCCTGGGCGCGCCGGGCCCGTTCCTCGTCCTCCGCGCTCACCCGGCCGCCCGCGCCGGCCTCGGCGGGCGCCGGGTGCTCGGGCGAGCCGCAGACCCGGCAGGCCTCGCCCGCCCGCAGCTGCTCGGCCAGCTCGGCGGCCATCCCGGTCAGGCGGCGGTCCCGCAGGTCCAGGCTGTGCTCACGGGCGTCCAGCGCGGCGGTGCGCAGCCCGGCGACCCGCGGCTCGGTGTCCGCGATCTCGGCGCGCAGGGCGTCGCGCTCTCGAGCCGCGACCAGCCGGGCCGCCAACTCGCTGCGTCGGCTGTCCAGTTGCTCGACCAGGGCGCTCGCCGTCAGGGCTCGGGACTGCTGCTCCTCGAGCCGGCTCAGCTCGTCGTCGAATTCGGCCAGCCAGTCCTCCGCCTCCTCGACCAGCTCCTCCGCGGCGCGCCGCTCCCGCGTCAGCGACCGCTGCTCCCGGGCGAGTTCCGCGCAGCGCCGCTCCTCGGACCGGGCCGCCTCCAGCCGGACCACCTCGGCCCGCAGCCGCAGTTCGGCTTCGGCGAGCGTGGTGGCGGCGGACGCGGCGGCGGCGGACGCGGCGCCGGTCCCGGCCTCCGTCCCCGCACCGGTGGCGACTTCGGCGAGCCCGCGGCCCTCGGGACCGCAGCGGGCCAGCGCCTCCCGGCGCCGCTGCTCCGCCTCGCGTGCCCGTCCGAGGGCCTCGGCCGCGCTCTCCCGCAGCCGCAGCGCGGACTCCACCCCGACGGCCTCCTGCGCGGCCGCCAGCCGCTGCCGGTCCCGGGCCGCGGCGGGCTCGAACTCGGCCAGCCGCTCGGCCTCGGCCAGCGCCTCCCGGTGCCGGCGCTGCCGCCCGGCCAACTCCTCGGCGGCCTCCCGGCGTTGCTGGGCCTGCCGCTGGGCGGCCTCCGCACCCGCGAGCGCGGCCTCCGCGACGGCGAGCCGTTCGGCCGCGTCGCTGCGCAGCACCGCCGCCCAGCCGAGCACCGCGGCGGTCAGATCGGCGTGGTCGTCCTCGGCCGGCACCCAGCCCTCGGCGGGCTCGGCATCGGGCCCGGCCGCCTGCTCGGCCTTGCTGGCCAGGTCGCGCAGCCGGCGCCGACCGGCTTGGACGGCGGCCTCCTGGGAACGCCGCTGCTCGCCGAGCCAGGCCTCCACCTGCCCGTACCGATCGGTGTCGAACAGCCGCCGCAGCAGCTTGCCGCGCTCCTCCGAGTCGGCCTTGAGGAAGCGGGCGAAGTCGCCCTGCGGCAGCAGCACCACCTGGCAGAACTGCTCCCGGCTCATGCCGATCAGCCGGTGGATCTCCTCCCCGGCCTCCTGGTGGGACGTGCTGAGCGGCCGCCAGCCGGGCGTGCCGTCGCCCGCGTCGGCCGTCCACTCGCGCAGCAGGGTCTGCGGCCGCTCGACGGTGGTGCCGGTGCCGACCTTCTTCGGCCGTCGCTGCTCGGGCAGGCGGGTGATCTGCAGCCGTCGGCCGCCGAGCGTCAGCTCCAGCTGCACCTGGGTCAGCTGCTTCGGGTCGGCGTGGTCGCTGCGCAGCCGGTTGGCCCGGCGGGCATTCGGCGTCTCGCCGTAGAGGGCGAAGCAGACCGCGTCCAGCACGCTGCTCTTGCCCGCGCCCGTCGCGCCGCGCAGCAGGAACAGACCGCCGGCTGCGAGCGCGTCGAAGTCCACCGTCTCGCTGCCCGCGAACGGGCCGAAGGCGGTGACGGTGAGCCGGTGCAGCCTCATCGCGGCAGGTCCGCCTTCCGGTCGGTGCTCTCCCGGACGCGCTCGAAGCCCTGGCGCAGCCAGCCGAGTTCGTCGGGCGCCGGCTCGGCCCCGGGGCGGACGTGCCGCAGGAAGCCCTCGGCGATCTCGAGGTCGTCGCGGCCGCTGACCCGGGCCGCGTAGGACTCGGACGGCGCGGCCTCGCTCTCCTCGGGGTCGAAGAGCAACTGGAGGGTGTGGGGGAAGCGGCGGCGCAGCTTCTCCATCGGCTCGCTCGGGCGGGCCGCGTCGGTGAGCGTCGCCTGCACCCAGGACTGCTCGTGCTCGGCGTACCTGTCGTCGGTGAGCAGCGCGTCCAGCGTGTCGCGCAGGGTGGCGAGCGGGCGCGGCTGGGGGCAGTCGACCCGCTCGGCGGTCACCGATCCGTCGGCCGCGAGGTCGACCAGCCACATGGTCTTGCGCTGGCGGACCTCGGAGAAGGAGTAGGCGAGCGGGGAGCCGCTGTAGCGCAGGTGGGGCGCGAGCGTCTGGCAGCCGTGCAGGTGGCCGAGCGCGGCGTAGTGCACGCCGTCGAACACCGAGGCGGGGACGGAGGCGACGCCGCCGACCGCGATGTCCCGTTCGCTGTCGCTCGCCGTGCCGCCGGTGACGAAGGCGTGCGCCAGCACCACGGCCCTGGTGCCCTCCGGACGCGTCGCCAGGTCGGCCCGGACCTGGTCCATCGCCGCGCCGAGCACCGCCGCGTGGCCGCCCTTCGCGAGCCCGAACCGCTCGCGCACCAGCGTGGGCTCCAGGTACGGCAGGCCGTACACGGCCACCGGCCCGTGCTCGTCCGCCAGCAGCACCGGCTCGGCGCACTCGCCGGGATCGGTGCGCAGGTGGATCCCGGCCCGGCCGATCAGCCCGGCGCCGACCCCGAGGCGGCGGGCCGAGTCGTGGTTCCCGCTGATGAACACCGTCGGCACCCCGAGGTCCGCGAGCCGGTGCAGCACGTCGTCGAACAGCGCGACCGCCTCCAGGCCCGGCAGCGCCCGGTCGTACACGTCCCCGGCGACCAGCACGGCGTCCACGCCCTCGGACCGGACCACCGCCACCAGATGGTCCAGGAAGGCGCGCTGGGCGTCGTGCAGGCTCTCCCGGTGGAACGAGCGCCCGAGATGCCAGTCGGAGGTATGCAGGAGTCGCATGGTCCTCGACCCTAGCGCCCGGCACCGACAATCCCGCCGGGACCGGGTGTCGCGAGGGTCACTCGGGTGGCGGGGCCCGGGGGCTCTCCGATCGTCCGAGCCGGGGGTGGGTCGGCTGGGGGGACCCGGTGTGGGGCCGGGCCGGTCGAGGACGGATGCCACCCGAGCAACAACGGACGGATGGCGAGCGTGAAGCGTCAGGATCGATCACTGGGCGGCGGACCGGGCGGGGAGGCTGACCTTGCTCGATTACCTGGGGTGGATTGTCAGTGGCTCTGTGTATGTTCCGTGGCGTCGGCGACTCCGGGAGTCGGAGTCGGTGGTGTCCTCCGGTGCCGTCCGGCGCCGAGTGAGCGAGTGGGAGGGAATTTATGACCGTGCGGGAGTCGGTGTACGAGGTGCTGGCCGCGGCAGGGGTGCGCGGCGGCCCGTCGAGGCGGCGGCGGGTGCTGCTGCTCGGCGGGCGCAGGCCCGGGGCGGCGGTCGGGGGAGTGCCGGCCGGTGGTGCCGGTGCTGGTGCCGGTGGTCCGGCTGGGGCGCCGCCGGGCGGGCGGCCGCCGGGTGGACGGTCCGGTCGGGCCGGAGGGGCTGGCAGGGCCGGTGGGGCGGGCGGTGCCGGGGCGCGCAGGCGGCGTGGTGGCCGGGCCAGGGGTGCGCCGCCGCAGCCGGTGGCGGTCGCCCTCGCCGCGGAAGCGGCCGACTTCGCAGGGCTCGCGAAGTACGGGCTGTTCGGCGCGCTCGGGCACCAGGAGTACCTGCGGCGGGCGGAGCAGCAGCTGAGGGGCCTCCAGGAGCACGGTCTGGAGGTGCACCTGAGGGTGCTGGAAGCGGGCGACTTCGAGGACTACTGCGCGGCGGTCGGGCTCGATCCCCGGACGTCCGCCGCGCGGGTCGCGTACGCGGGCGATCCGGAGCTGGCCGGGGAGCCGTTCGTCTACGCCGGGGAGCGGTTGGCCGAGCTGCTCCCGGTGCTGCTGGACGACCACCGCGCGCGGATGCGGATGTCCGTCGCCTGTGCGGCGCTGCTGGACGCGCTCGGCGACGACCCGGCCGGCCAGGCGCGGATGGCGGCGGTGATGCGGTACGTGACCTCGGTGTACCTGGCGCTCGCCGAGGGGGCGGGGGAGGGCTGTCACCTGCTGACGCTGCGGTGCCACGGCCCGGAGGACGGCGAGGAGCTCACCTCGGCGGTGGACGTCTGCGTGGAAGGGGGTCGCCTGCACCCGGCCGGGCGGGACACCGAGGCCTTCTGCGTCACCCTCGCGGCCGGTGTCGCCTCCGGTGGCGAGGGGGCGCTGCTGCTGCACGGCGACCCGTCGAGCGCGCAGTCGAGGGCGCAGTCGAGCGCGCACCCGGACCGGCCTGCGGCGGGGCCTGCCGACGGGGCACCGCCCGGGCCGGCGGCCGACCGGCCGCCCGGACCGTTGGTGCGCGGATGGGCCCTCGCCGATGGGCGGCTGCGGCCGATGACCGCCCATGAGGTGTTCGACGAGCTGGCCGACGACGCGGCGCGCGGACTGCCGTTCCCGCCCGGGGTGGTGCCGCGGCCGGGGTTCCCGCTGCCGGGCTTCCCGGAGGGCGGCGAAGGGGGCGGGCCGCTGGGTTGATCAGGGTGTTCGCGGCCTCCGCGTCCACCATGCGGCGCTGGGGACTGTTCATCGACCGCCTGTTCGGGGAAGATCGGAGAAGATCAACAGCAGGAGCGTGCGGTACCCCACGCCGCCGCTCCGGCCGCTCCGCTCCGAACCGTGCTCCGCAGGTCCGGCGAGCCCGACACCGAGAGGGGGGACGCACGGCATGGGCCGGATCGAGTTCACGGCGGAGGTCGCCGAGCTGCTCGGGAAGGTGCGGCGGCGTCCCACGGCGGGCTGGCCGTGGCGGCCGGGGGAGCAGGTGCCGGAGGGCTTGCCGGTGAAGCAGTCCTGGGGCTGGCTGTTCGCCCCGGACGGGCGGGTGCTGACCTTGGTGAACCCGCGGGACGGGATCTGCTCTCTGCCCGGCGGCTCGCTGGAGCCGGAGGACGACGGGGACCCTGCCGCGGCCCTGGCGCGGGAGGCGGCCGAGGAGGCCCAGGCCGCGATCGGCCGCCCGTACTACCTCGGCTACCTCTACGACCGGGTCGGGTCGGCCAACGGCGGCCACGAGTGCGCGCGGGTCCGGATGGCGGCGGCGCTGCGCTCGGTCGGTCCGAGCACGGCCGACCCGGCCTCGGGCCGGCACTACCGGCGACTGCTGGTCGCGCCGGGGCTGGCGGTGGAGCTGCTGGGCTGGGGCGCGCCCGGACTGCGTCAGGCCCGGACGGCGGTCGCCACGGCCGTCTGCTGGCTCGGTGTGCCCGCCGCGGCGAACGAGACGATCGAGGAGCTGCCGGTCGAGGGCTGCGCGGTCTTCCCGGGGGCGGTGTACAGCGGGGGCGGTCGGCCGGCGGAGAGCTGACCGCCGCCGACGGGCGGGACGGCAGCCCGCTGAGCCGCGCCTTCGAACGGACGGCGGACGGCGCTCTGGCCGCCCGTGCGCTGAGCCGTTCCCCTATCTGCCCGTCTCCTTGGCCCTCGCTTACCGCCGTGACGGCCGGTCAGTCCTCGGCAGGGCGAGGTCGCCTTCCCGATGCCGGACAGGCGTGACGACGGCCCTGCGCTGACCGGCGGCTGACGCTGCGCTGACTTCATCGGATTTTCTCATCTACACGCGATGATCGACGGGCGTCGACATACACCGGCGCCCACCAGGGTGAACTCACGCTGTGTCGGGGGCGGTTCACTTTTGCGCTATCAGACGGCCCGTCAATGTCTTTGGCATGAGCGCTTCCGCCCCAGGCTACTGCCTGGTATCCCTTCTGTGACCCACGTCATACCAGGAGGTGTAATGCTCCGCCCTGCCCGCGCCCTGTCCGTCGCCGCCACCGCGGCTCTCCTCTCCGTGACGACGCTCATCACGGCGTCATCCGCCCACGCCGCCGGCGTGAAGTACGTCGCTCTGGGGGACTCCTACTCGGCCGGCGTCGGTGCCGGCAGCTACCTGAGCGACAGCGGTAACTGCAAACGCAGCACCAACGCCTACGCCTACCTCTGGAAGAACGCCCACAAGCCGTCCTCCTTCTCCTTCATGGCCTGTTCGGGCGCGAGAACCGGTGACGTCCTCAACAGTCAGATCTCCGCCCTGAACTCCGGCACCACACTGGTCAGCCTCTCGATCGGCGGCAATGACGCGGGCTTCGCCGACACCATGAAGACCTGTGTGCTCGGCTCGGACAGCGACTGTCTGAGCGTTGTCAACGCGGGCAAGAACTACGCCCTCAACACCCTTCCCGCGCAACTGGACCGGGTGTACTCCGCGATCCACTCCAAGGCACCTCACGCCCACGTCGTGGTGCTGGGCTACCCCCACCTGTACAAGGTGGGCGGCTCCTGCATCTTCGGCATCGGTGACACCAAACGCGCCGCCATCAACGCTGCCGCCGACACCTTGGACGGCGTCATCGCCAAGCGCGTCGCCAACGCGGGCTTCACCTTCGGCGACGTGCGGAGCGCCTTCACCGACCACGAGATCTGCGGCTCCTCGAGCACCTGGCTGCACAGCACCACGCTGCCGGTCGACGAGAGCTACCACCCGACCTCGGCCGGTCAGGCCAGCGGCTACCTCCCGGTGTTCAGCCGCTCCTGAGCCGAGCCCGTACCGCGGTGCCGTTCCGCCAAGCGCTCCGGCCCGACACCGGGCCCGTCCACACGGTGTCCGACCGCCGCTTGGAAGCTCCACTTCGTGACCCCACATCACCAGGAGGCGCAATGCTCCGCCCTGCTCGTGCTCTGTCCGTCGCAACGACAGCCGCTCTCCTCGCACTGACGACGCTCGTCACGGCATCATCCGCCCACGCGGCCGGGGCCAACTACGTAGCACTCGGCGACTCCTACTCGGCCGGCGTCGGTGCCGGCAGCTACCTGAGCGACAGCGGTAGCTGCAAGCGCAGCACCAACGCCTACGCGTACCTGTGGAAGAACGCGAACGCCCCGTCCTCCTTCTCCTTCGTGGCCTGCTCGGGCGCCAGAACCGGTGACGTCCTCAACAGCCAGGTCTCCGCCCTGAACTCCGGCACCACGCTGGTCAGCCTCACCATCGGCGGCAACGACGCCGGGTTCTCCAGCACCATGGAGACCTGCGTGCTGGGCTCCGACAGCGACTGCCTCAACGCCGTCAGCACGGCCGAGGCCTACGCCCGCAACACCCTGCCCGGCCAGTTGGACCAGGTGTACTCCGCGATCCACTCCAAGGCACCCAACGCCCACGTCGTGGTGCTGGGCTACCCCCACCTGTACAAGGTGGGCGGCTCCTGCATCTTCGGCATCGGTGACACCAAGCGCGCCGCCATCAACGAGGCCGCGGACACGCTGGACGGCGTCATCGCCAAGCGAGTCGCCGATGCCGGCTTCACCTTCGGCGACGTGCGCGACAGCTTCTCCGGGCACGAGATCTGCGGCTCGCTGGACACCTGGCTGCACAGCACCACCCTGCCGATCGACGAGAGCTACCACCCGACCGCGAGCGGCCAGGCCGGCGGCTACCTGCCGGTCTTCAGCGGCTCCTGAGAGCCTCGGCTCCGGCGCTCAGCCAGGTGAGCGTCCGTGACACCGGTGCCGGGGGGGGGGGCGGGGGGGGGGGGGGGGGGGGGAGGGGGGGGGGGGGGGGGGGGGGGGGGGGGGGGGGGGGGGGTGTGGTCGGTGT
>NZ_JBVHXY010000018.1:98440-118216 GCF_055569215.1 Kitasatospora sp. NPDC029312
CCCCCCTCCCCCTCCTCCCCCCCCCCCCTCCCCCCCCCCCCCCCCCCCCCCCCCCCCCCCCCCCCCCCCCCCCCCCCCCCCCCCCCCCCCCCACCGCCGTCTCAGCCGCCGGGCGGGACGGGCCGGACCGGCGGAAAGGGGATACCGGCGAGGGTCGGCAGGAGTTCGGCCTCTTCGTAGTCGAGGTGCGCCTCCAGCTCGGCCGCCATCCGGTCCAGCTCGGCCCGGAGCAGTTCCGGCTCGGTGACCGCGATGCCGGCCAACAGCGCCACCAGCTCCTCCTTGATCCGTCCGATCGCCCGGTGCTGCTCACCGAGCCGCTCCAGCACTCCGACCAACTCGGGGTGGCTGCGGGCGAGTGCCGGGAAGATCGCGGCGTCCTCACCGGTGTGGTGGTGGGCCAGGCCCTGGCAGAACGCCAGGCAGTGCTGCCGCAGTTGCAGTCCCAGCCCGGGCGGACGGCCGGGGGAGTGGGTCCGGGCGTCCTCCCGGATCTGGCGCAACTGGGCGCGCAGCCAGGTATGTGCTTCCAGCAGCTTGTCGGCCAGGCTGTGCACCTCGCGGGGTGCGTCGGCCGGTGGCTCGGGTCGTTCGAGGACGACCACCGGCAACTCCCGTTCGGTGTGTGCCTGGTAGTCGCCGTAGCCGGGCGCCTTCCGGACGGCCGCGGCGAACAGCCGCTCCCGGCGGGCGCCTTCGGCGGGTACGGCGATCGCGTCGAAGGCTTCGGTGCCGAGCTCGACGCGGACGACGGGGTGGGCCAGCAGATTGCGGTACCACTGCGGGTGTTCCGGCGCTCCGGCCGCCGAGGCGACGACCAGCAGCAGCCCCTCGGCGCGGACGTATCCGAGCGGGACGGTGTGCGGACGTCCGCTGCGAGCCCCGGTGGTGGTCAGCAACAGCAGGTCGCCGCCCTCGAAGGGGCCGCCGACCCGGCCGCCGTTGGCGCGGAACTCGTCGATGACGTTGAGGTTGAAGGAATGGGCGGGGTTGGACGACATGGGCATAGGGGTGTGGTGGAGTCTCCGGGAAAGGTCGAGGGAGTCGCGGCCACACGCGGTACCACGCAGCAACGGGCGGACACCGCGGTGACCGCCTACGTCAGATCAGGGCAGCGGAGAAAGTACTCATCGCGCATCGTCCCCTTGGCATCAGGTGCCGGCTCGGCTGTCGGCCGGCCCACTGCTCTGTGGCCGACGCCGCGCTGCACGCCCCCATTAGAGCCACGCCGTCGACGTGCTGTCAACGAGCAAGATCAACACCACAGTGCGGGTCGGTGACCGGCACGGATACCGGCGAACAGGTGTCAGCGAACAGATTTCAACATCTGAAATCTGTTCGCTGAAATCTGTCATCCGTCAGTTGTCGCCCGAAGCACCATCAGCGCAGGTAGTCCGCCAGCCCCGCCGGCTTGAGCCCGGCGGCGTCCGCGGCGGCGAGGGCGCGCGGCAGGTCGGTGGTGAGGGTGTCGGTCCAGTGCATCAGCGCCACGTCGCCCGGCTGCAGCGGGCCGGGATGCCAGATGGCGGAGGCGCCCCAGCTGAAATCGGCGTCGGCGGTCAGCAGGGTGCGGATGCCGCAGTTGGCGGCGGCCTGCAGGGTGTCGGAGTTCCAGGTGAAGTACGGCGGCCGGAAGACCACGGGCGCGGTGCCGAACAGCCGGGTCATCGCGTCGCGGGCGTCGCAGATCTCGATCTGCTGTTGCTCCAGCGGGAGCTTGCCGAGGTCGGAGTGGGAGACGCTGTGGTCCTGGACCGAGGAGCCCGGCACGGCAGTGACCCGCTTGAAGAAGTCCGGGTCGGCGCCGGCCGGCATCGGCAGGGGGAAGGCGGTGATCGGCAGGTGGTGGTCGGCGATGAAGCGCTCCGCCTCGGGGGTGCGTTGCCAGCCGTCGTCCACGGTGAGGAAGACGACCTTGTCGCCGGTGGGGATCGAGCCCCGCGCCACCGCCGGGGCGGGCGCCGGGCCGTCCACCCGTACGTCGTCCACCGAGAACGGCCCCTGCTGGTACCAGCCGTGCACGTACAGCCGGACACTGCGGGCGCCGGGCCCGGTGGTGAAGCGGGTGGTCAGCTGCTGCCAGTCGCCGCCG
This sequence comes from Kitasatospora sp. NPDC029312, assembly GCF_055569215.1. Classification (NCBI taxonomy): domain Bacteria; kingdom Bacillati; phylum Actinomycetota; class Actinomycetes; order Kitasatosporales; family Streptomycetaceae; genus Kitasatospora; species Kitasatospora sp. NPDC029312. Next base: position 100,533 of record NZ_JBVHXY010000018.1, read on the forward strand.
GTGGTCTCGGTCCAAGCGGGGGCGACGTCCCGACCGGTGCCGGTGGCGCCCAGGTAGACGAAGTCGCCGCGCACCCAGGCCGAGGCGGTGTACGTGGTGTCGGGCTGGACGGAGACGGTCTGCGCGCACTCACCGGTGGAGTCGTCGCCGGCCGGCGTGACGGTGAGCGCCGATCGCCCGGAGTGCGGCGCGGTGGTGGTGACGGCCGCCTCGGCCGGGCCGCCGGTGCAGTTCCACCCCGGGATGCTGCCCCAGTCGGCGAGGCCGGGGGAGGGCAGCTCGAAGCCGGGATTGGTGGCCAGGTTGACGACCGGCCCGACCGGCCCGACCGGCCCGACCGGCCCGACCGGCCCGACCGGCCCGACCGGCCCGACCGGCCCGACCGGGCCGCCGGCGGCCGCCGGAACGGCGAGGGTGGTGAACAGGGCGACGGAGGCGGCCAGCGCGGACAGGCGCGTGGACATCGACACGTGAGGACTCCAGCATGTGGGGGCGCGCCCGCGAGGAGGGGCGTGAGTGGAAGCAGGACCGTTGGACTGGCAGGCCCGGCCGTGGAACCGGGGCTCCCGGAGGGGCGGGAGCGGGCCGTGCCGGTGCGCCGCACGCGGACCGAAGAGCAACAATGGACTGGACCAATAAGCCCGTCAAGGGAGCGCCAGGTGAACCGCCCGGCCATCGATCCACCAACGGCGGTAACGACCAGACGACAAGACGTGACATCAGCGACCCGCAGCCAGGCGGAAGTTCACGGCGACAGGTACAACTCCTCGATGTCCGCCGCGTAGTACTGCGCGATCGCCGCCCGCCGCAGCTTGAGCGAGGGCGTCAACAGCCCCTGTTCCTGGCTGAACTCCCGGGGCAGCAGCCGGAAGGCGCGGATCGACTCGGCCCGCGACACCGCCGTGTTCGCCGCCGCCACCGCGCGTTGGACCTCGACGTGTAGCTGCTCGTCCGAGAGCACCGCCCACGCGTCCAGCTGCTCCCGCCCGTGGGTCTTCAACCAGTGCGCCAGCGCGGCCGGGTCGAGCGTGATCAGCGCCGCCACGTACGGGCGGTCGTCGCCCACCACCAGGCACTGGGAGACCAACGGATGGGCCTCCACCCGCTCCTCCAGGGCCGCGGGCGCGAGGTTCTTGCCGCTGCTGGTGACGATCAGGTCCTTCTTGCGCCCGGTGATGGTGAGGTAGCCGTCCCCGTCCAGCCGGCCCAGGTCACCGGTGGCGAACCAGCCGTCGACCAGCGATTCCGCCGTGCACTGCGGATGGTTGAGGTACCCGCCGAAGACCGACCCGCCGCGCACCCACACCTCGCCGTCGTCGGCGATCGCCACCGAGGCGCCCGGCAGCGGCTTCCCGACGGTGCCGAGCTTCTGCCGTCCGGCCGGATTGGCGGTGATCGCGGCACTGGTCTCGGTCAGCCCGTAGCCCTCGTACAGCTGGAGCCCGGCGCCGGTGAAGAAGAGTCCCAACTCGCGGCGCAGCGAGGAGCCGCCGCACATCACGCTGCGCACCTGGCCGCCGAGGACGGCGCGCAACCGGGGGTAGACGGTCCGCTCGTAGGCGAGGTGGCGCAGCCGCAGGCCCGCGCCCGGTCCGGGGCCGCGGCCGAAGGCCTTCTGCTCCCGCGCGGCCGCCCAGTCGACGGCCACCTGCCGGGCCTGCTCGAAGAGTTCACCCCGTCCGGTCTCCTCGGCTGTTCGCCTGGCCTGCTGGAAGATCTTCTCGAAGACGTACGGCACGGCGTTCAGGAAGGTCGGCTGGAAGGTCTCCAGCGCGGGCAGCAGCGCGTCGGTGGAGACTTCGGGGATGTGGCCGATGCGGAAGCCGCCGCGGACGGCCGCGATCTGCACGGCCCGCCCGTAGACGTGTGCGAGGGGCAGGAAGAGCAGCGTCGAGGGCTGTTCGCCACCGGTGTCGCGGAAGACGTCGCCCCAGCCGCTGAGCAGAGCGTCGGCCTCGGCGGCCAGGTTGCCGTGGGTGATCAGGCAGCCCTTGGGGCGGCCGGTGGTGCCCGAGGTGTAGACGACGGTGGCGATGTTGGCGGCCGCGACGGCGAGGCGCTGGCGGTGCACCAGTGCGACGGGCACGTCCCGGCCGTCCTCGGTGATCGCGGCGACGCAGTCGCGGTCCAGCTGCCAGATGCCGGTGAGGTCGGGCAGCGCGTCGCAGACCGCTCCGACGGTCATCGCGGCGTCCTCGTCCTCGACCAGGCAGGCCACCGCCTGGGTCTCGGCGAGGATCCAGCGCACCTGTTCGGGCGCGGCGGTGGGGTAGACGGGCACGGTGATCGCGCCGATCGACCAGAGGGCGTAGTCGAACAGGGTCCACTCGTAGCGGGTGCGGGACATCAGGGCGACCCGGTCGCCGTAGCGCACGCCGCGGGTCAGCAGGCCCTTGGCGAGGGCGAGGACCTCGTCCCGGAACTCCCGCGCGGTGACGTCCTCCCACCGCCCGTCGCCGGTGCGCCGGGACAGCTGGACCAGGTGGGGCGTGCGCTCGGCGGTGTCGTACAGGGAGTCGGCGAGTCCTCCGGTGGCCTCGCGCCCGGGCGGGGCGGGGGTGGTGAACTCGCGCACAATCCTCCCCAGTTGGCGTCTCGCGGCGCTGTCTGCCGGACCCGGCGGGCGGGCGCCGGGGTGGCGGCGCCGGGTCGCGCGGGTGGAGCGAAACTATCGGATCGTCCTGTCACTGCCCAGGGCTGTGGCGGTGACGCGACGAGATCGGCACCGGTCCGCGCGGATGGTGTCGCGATCGCGGAGACGCCAAGGAGGAACCGGGGAGGATCGGCGAGCGGCTGCGGGACGGGCGCGGGGGACGCGGGGGCGGTCTCTGACGTGTCCTGGGCAAGGGAAGCAAGCGGGTGGTTCGACCCTCGAACGTGTGGTCACGGCGTAGTAGAGTCTCGCAGACCCGTGGCCGGGAGCCCTCCGCAGCTTCCTTCCCAGACCTTCGCAAAGTCCGTCCGAGCCCCCTCTCCCCGCGCCCGCCGAATCGCCCGATCCAGCCCCGCCCGCCTGACCCGCCCGCCTGACCCGCCCGCCGCTTCCCCGCTTCCGGTATCCCCGCTTCCGCTCCCCGTCCGCGCCTGGCACTTCCCGACCGAGGACTCCATGCGTCTGCGCAGCAGCTCGATCCGCGCGAAGATCATCGCGCTGCTCCTGGTGCCCATCGTCGCCCTCACAGCCCTGTGGGTGTACGCGACGCTCGCCACCACCGGGGACGTCCTCAATCAGCTGGCGCTCAGCCGTACGTACAAGGAGTACGGCCCGGTCGTCGACCAGTACGCGACCGACCTGCAGAACGAACGCCGGGCCGCCGTCCAGCGACTCGCCGACCCGAACTCGCCGGTCGCCCGGGACGCCTTCGAGCACGCCGAGGCCGCCACGGACCGCAGCCTCGCCACCCTGCGGCAGAAGAAGGACAGCGCCCGCGGAGAACTCTCCGCGGCCCAGCGGGCCCGCCTGGTGCAGATCACCGCCGCCGCCGACCAGATCGCCCCGCTGCGGGCCCAGGTCGGCCGCCTGGCACTGAACTGGGAGTTCGCGCTCGGGCAGTACAGCGACCTGATCCGGCCGGTGTTCGGCTTCCGGTCCGCCTACGTGGCCCGACAGAGCGGGCAACTCCCACGGCAGGGAACCATCCTGATCGAGCTGGTGCGCGCCCGCGAGTACCTCTCGCAGGAGGACGCGGCCATGGAGGGCCTGCGCACCGGCGCCGCCAAGCCGACCGCCGAGCAGTACCAGACGGCGCTGGACGCCCTGCACAACCAGCAGGCGCTGTTCACCGTCTACATCGCCGAACTCGAACCCGCCGACCAGGCCGACTACATCGCCCTGCGCGGTGGCGAGGCCTGGGGGGCGCTGGCCCGCGCCGAGGCGGACTTCGTCGGCGCGGGCGGCCCCGACCGGGTCGTGCAGGCGCTCAACGGAGACAACTGGCCGCAGACCGCCGACCGTTCGCTGGGCGACCTCGCCTCGATCAACTCCCGGATCGCCGCCGGACTGGACGACCGCGGGCGGTCCACGGCGATCGCGGCGCTCTGGCGCGGCGGCATCGCCGGTGGGGTCGCCCTGCTCGCCGTCGTCCTGACCATCATGATCTCGTTCCGGATCGGTCGCGGGCTGGCCCGCGAACTGATCGGCCTGCGCAACGCGGCCAACGAGCTGGCCACTACCCGACTGCCCTCCGTGATGCTGCGACTGCGCCGGGGTGAGCCGGTGGACGTGGCCGCCGAGGCACCGGAACTGCACTTCGGCCAGGCTGAGATCGGTCAAGTCGGCCAGGCCATCAACGCGGTCCAGCGGGCCGCCGTGGAGGCCGCCGTGGAACAGGCGGAACTGCGGCGCGGCGTGTCGGCGGTGTTCGTCAACCTGGCCCGGCGCAGCCAGGTGCTGCTGCACCGGCAGCTCACCCTGCTCGACACCATGGAGCGCCGCACCGAGGACCCGACGGAGCTGGCGGACCTCTTCAAGGTCGACCACCTCACCACCCGCATGCGCCGGCACGCCGAGGGCCTGATCATCCTGGCCGGCGGCTCGCCCGGACGCGCTTGGCGCAAGCCGGTCCGGATGGTGGACGTGGTCCGGGCGGCGGTCGGTGAGGTCGAGGACTACGCCCGGGTGATCGTCCGGCCCTTCCCCGGCACCGGCCTGCTCGGCAGCGCCGTCGCCGACGTGACCCACCTGCTCGCCGAACTCGTCGAGAACGCCGCGGTGTTCTCCCCGCCGGCCACCCAAGTCACCGTCCAGGGCGAGGTGGTCGCGCACGGGTTCGCGCTGGAGATCGACGACCGCGGACTCGGCCTGAGCGAGCAACTGCTCGCCGAGATCAACGAACGCCTCGCCGTGGAGCAGGAGTTCGATCTCGCCGACACCGACCGGCTGGGACTGTTCGTGGTGAGCCGGCTCGCCCGCCGCCACGGCATCCGGGTGCACCTGCGGCCCTCGCCGTACGGGGGGACGACGGCCGTGGTGCTGATCCCGCGCGAGCTGCTGGCGGAGGCGCCGGACGGGCTGCCGGAGCCGCCGGCCCAGGCGACCGGAGCGGCCGCGACAGGACGCGGGCCGAGGCGGGCAGCGGGGCGGCGCGGGCAGCGCGACCTCGTCGCGGTGCCCGGAACCGCCGGGACGCCGCTGCCCGCCGCCGCGGCTCCGGCCGGTACCGGTGGCACGGCCGGTACGGGTGGTACGGCCGGTACGGGTGGCACGGGTGGTCGGCACCGGGTGGCCGGCGGGCCGCGCCCGTCCGCGCCCGAAGCAGGGCGTACGGCCAACGGGCTACCGCGCCGGGCGGCGCGGACCAAGGGCGGACCGGTGCTGGTACCCGCGCCGACGCCGGCGCCGGACCTCGAAGACGCTCCGGGAACAGGGCGGCACCGGCGGGGCACGGCCGGGCTGGACGGTCTGTCGACGGCGGACGACGCGCCGACGGCCGTGCCCCAGGACGGCGCGTCCGAGACCGGCGTGCCGGAGGACGGCCTGCCCGCAGTGTCCCGGACGCCGGGCGGTCTGCCCCGGCGGGTCCGGCAGGCGAACCTCGCACCGCAGCTCAGGGAGCAGGCGAAGGAGCGGCTGCGCGCCGACGCCGGGTCCGAGGACCACGATGCCCGGCGCACCGGGGACGCCTTCGGTCCGGCCGGTTCGCGGGAACTGACGGAGCCCCGGGAGCGCTCGCCCGAGGAGGCCCGCGCCACCTTCGCCTCGTTCCAGCGCGGCTTCACCCGTGGACGCGGCTCCACCGGCCCGACCGGTCGAGCCGCCCAGGCACGCACGACTGAGGACCGAGCCGCGCAGGACCGAACCGCCCAAGGCCGGGCCGCGCAGGATCGTTCCGGCGCCCCAGGCGCCCGGCCCAGGGTCGTCCCCGCGTGGCAGCCGCCGGACCCGTCCCGGCGGGCGATCAGCCCCGCACCGGCCCCGGCGGCGCTGCCCGCGCCCGCCCCCGAGGACGCCGGCCGCGCGCCGCTCGCCCGCAGGACCCCGGCCGGGCAGCCGGTCCGGCCGAACCCGGCGCCCGCCTCGCCCGTACCACCAGCGGCACCGGTGACACCGGCGACAGCAGCGGCACCCGCAGGACCCGCAGCACCCGAAACGCCCGCAGTACCGGCACCACTCGCACCACTCGCACCACTAGAACGACCAGCACCACCGGCATCACCCGCCCCAGCGGAAGGAACTGAATCATGACCACTTCGACGCAGCCGTCCGGCGACCTCAACTGGCTCCTGGACGACCTGGTGGGGCGCGTCGCGGCCCTTCGGCACGCGGTGATCCTCTCCAGTGACGGGCTGGCCACCGGCGCCTCCCGCGACCTCGACCGGGAGGATGCCGAGCACCTCGCCGCCGTCGCGGCCGGGTTCCACAGCCTGGCCAAGGGCGCCGGCGGGCACTTCAAGGTCGGTGGGGTCCGGCAGACCATGGTCGAGCTGGACGAGGCCTTCCTGTTCATCACGGCCGCCGGCGACGGCAGTTGCCTGGCCGTGCTCAGCGAAGCCGAAGCGGACATCGGCCAGATCGCCTACGAGATGGCCCTGCTGGTCAAGCGGGTCGGCGAGCACATGGCCGCCGAGCCGCGCACCGAAACCGCCGCGCCGAGGAGCTGAGCGCTCCGATGGCGGATCCGAAGGCGGACGGGCCGCAGCACCTCCGGGCGCTCGACGACCAGGAGGCGCTCAACGGCCCCCAGGTGCCGGTGGACTCGGCCGAGCCCACCGACGGAGAACAGGCGACCCCGGACGGACCCGAGGTCGACCTGTTCCGGCCGCGCACCTCGGTCGACGACCGCTGGTTCGACGACGAGGCCGGCCCGGTGGTGCGGCTCTACTCGATGACCAGGGGCCGTACCCGGCCCGTCGAGGAGGGTCTGTTCGACCTGATCTCGCTGATCACCGCCAAGGACCCCGGGCCGGACGCGGGGGCCGTGCCCGCGCACGTCCTCGACCCGGAGCACCAGACCCTGCTGGCCTGGTGCCGCCACGAACCGCTGTCCGTCGCCGAACTCGGCTCGTACACCGACCTGCCGGTCAGTGTGGTGCGCGTCCTGCTCGGCGACCTCTACGACGCCGACCTGATCAGCGTCACCCGACCCGTTCCGCTCGCCGAGCTGCCGGACGAGCGCCTGCTGCGAGACGTGATCAATGGACTCCGTGCGCTCTGACCACACCCCCGTGAGCGCGCGCCCGGCGCGACGGGGGAACGCCGACGACCCGCAGTGGCGCGGAGGTCCGGCCGTCGCGGTGAAGATCCTGGTCGCGGGCGGGTTCGGCGCGGGCAAGACCACCCTGGTCGGCGCGGTCAGCGAGATCCGGCCGCTGCGCACCGAGGAGGAGCTCAGCGAACTGGGCCGCCCCGTGGACGACACCTCGGGCGTCGAGACGAAGCGCACCACCACGGTGGCCATGGACTTCGGGCGGATCGACCTGCGACCCGGCCTCGCGCTCTACCTGTTCGGCACCCCCGGGCAGGACCGGTTCTGGTTCGTGTGGGACGAGTTGGCGCGCGGCACGCTCGGCGCCGTGGTGCTCGCCGACACCCGCCGGCTGGCCGACTGCTTCCCCTCGGTCGACTTCTTCGAGCAGCGCGGCATCCCGTTCATCGTCGCCGTCAACTGCTTCGAGGGCACCGAGCGGTTCGCCCCGGAGGAGGTCCGGGACGCGCTCGACCTCGACCCGGGGATCCCGGTGCTGCTGTGTGACGCGCGGTCGCGGGAGGACGGGAAGGAACTGCTGGTCGCCCTGGTCGAGCACGTCGCCGCCCGCCGACGGGCCACCGCCTGAGCCTGACCGTCCGACGGATTCCGCTGGTCAGGGCCCTACACCTGACCCTGCGTCTCATTCCAATGTCCAGATGCCGGACGGCCGATGCGCTGAAGGTTGCCTGGAGAGGCTCGGGCATGGAAGGCTCTGTGGACGAAGGCCGCCCCGGCGACGTCGTCGGGAAGGGTCGGAAACGTCCCGTTCGTACGGGAGTTGCGGACCAGCTTCGGCCTTCGACGAACCGACGCGGCACCGTCGGCGCACACCAGCGATGGTGCGCTCCGGCAGGGTGCGTTCCGGCAGGGGCGCGTCGTCACACAGGACGAAGGGGGAGGGCGACAGGGATGACCACCGGTCAGCGCCGCATCGCCGCCGTGCCCCGCCCCGTCATGCTGGTGCTCACCGTCCGTCGCTACATCGACCACGCGCTGTTCTGCAGCGCGTGTTGTCGCTGACGGCCCCTCCCCGCCCCGGTACGTCCCCCGGCGGCTCCGGCCCGTCCGGCCGCCGCCCGACGCACCGCCGATCCTCGCCGATCCCATCGATCCCGTCGACCAGGCCGTGACGGGCCGCCCGTCCCGGCACGTCCGCGGCCGTCCAACCGGCCCCGCCTCGCGGAGACCACCAGTGAACATCGACCTCGAGCCGTTCTGGCCGTCCCGGCAGCCGCACCTGTTCGATCAGACGTGTCCGGGCTCGCCTGGCGCGTCCCGGCCCTCCGCCCGCTGAACCGGTCCGACCCGGTCCGGCAACGGCGGTACGCCCGGTCGACGCGCAGACGACTCCACCCCGTCCGTCACGCGCGAAATGAGCGGTACACCATGTCTTCTTCCTCCACGGCCACCCTGCCCCTGCACACCGCGACCCCGCACCTGCGCGCGGTCCGCTCGGTTCCCTCCCGTCCCGTCAGCCCCTCCGTCGCGTCCCTCCCGTCCGTGGCCTCCGTCCCGACGATCGCGCCCGTTCCGTCGGTGGCGCCGGCCGTCGGCTACCAGGCTGTCGGGTCCCAGGCCGGGGCGGTCGTACCGCCGGCGCCGGCCTCGCTGCTCGCCGCGCTGCCCGAGGGGGCGACCGTCGTCGCTGCGCTGCCGCAGGGCGTGCTCCCGCAGGGGCTGCTCGCCCAGTACGGTCCGCAGTCCGGTGGTGCGGCGGGCCACCCGATGGTCGGCTACCTCGTCCTGGTGCCGGCCGAGAGCCCGGCGGCTACGACTGCCGGGGGCGCCGGTCCCGCTGTCTCGGGAGGCGTCTTGAATGCCGGACGGCCGGTCCGTCCGGCCGGGCACGGGATCACCGTCGACACCGAGCGGCGCAACGCCTACGTCGACGGGCGGCTGCTCGACCTCACCTACCTCGAGTTCGAGCTGCTGGCCCACCTGACCGAGCACCCCCAGCGGGTGCACACCCGGGACCACCTGGTCTCGGCGGTCTGGGGTTACGGCCACGTCGGCGACGGGCGCACCGTCGACGTGCACGTCGCCCGGCTGCGTCGCAAGCTCGGCGTCGCCTACCGGGACACGATCGTGACGGTCCGTCGGGTCGGCTACAAGTACACCCCGGCCAACTGATCAGCGCTCCGGAGAGGTGGCCGGGTGACAGATGACAACTAACAGATAACAGATTTCGAAATCTGTTATCTGTTAGTTGTCGGTCGTTAGCTGTCGGCTGTCGTCCTCGTCAGCGGCTCAGCCGGTCGATCTCCGCCAGCTCCTCGTCCGTCAGCGGCCCGCCGGCCAACGCCGCGAGGTTCTGGTCGAGTTGGGCCACGCTGCTCGCCCCGATGATCACTGAGACGACCCGCGGGTCCCGCAGCACCCAGCACAGTGCCAGTTGCGCCAGGGACTGCCCGCGCCCCTCGGCGATCTTGTTCAGCGCCCGCAGCTGCTCCAGCTTCGGACCGGTCAGCGCCTCCTCGGTCAGGAACTTCCCGACCGACATCCGCGACCCGGCCGGCACCTCGCCGGAGAGGTAGCGGTCCGTCAACAGACCTTGCGCGAGCGGCGAGTAGGCGATGAGGCTGGTCTGGGTGTCGCCCACCGCATCCAGCACGCCGCCGTCCTCCACGGTCCGGTTGAGGATCGAGTACGCCGACTGGTTCAGCAGCACCGGCGTCCCCAGCTCGCGCAGGATCGCCACCGCCTCCCGGTGCTGCTCCGCCGGGTAGTTGGAGATCGCCGCGTACAGCGCCTTACCCGAGCGCACCGCGCTGTCCAGCGCCCCCATCGTCTCCTCGATCGGAGTCTCCGGGTCGTAGCGGTGCGAGTAGAAGACGTCGACGTAGTCCAGCCCCATCCGCCCGAGGGACTGGTCCAGGCTGGCCAGCAGGTACTTGCGGCTGCCGCCGTTGCCGTACGGGCCGGGCCACATGTCCCAGCCGGCCTTGGTCGCGATGAACAGCTCGTCCCGGTACGGCCGGAAGTCCTGCGCGAACAGGTAGCCGAAGTTGCGCTCCGCGCTGCCGTACGGCGGGCCGTAGTTGTTCGCCAGGTCGAAGTGCGTGACGCCCCGGTCGAAGGCCCGGCGCAGCACCGCCCGCTGCACCTCCAGCGGTTGGGCGTCGCCGAAGTTGTGCCAGAGTCCGAGCGAGACGGCGGGCAGCTGCACGCCGCTGCGGCCGGCCTTCCGGTAGGTCATCGAGGCATAGCGGTCGTCCGAGGCGAGGTAGCTCATGTCGGACATCCTGCCAGCCCTCGGCGGTCGATCAAGCTCTGGCCTCGACCCGTCGGTAGCCGACGCCGCGCCCGATCCGCGGCTCGCCCGCCCGGCGCCCACCCGACGCCCGCCCGGCGCCCGCCGACCCCCCGGGCGCGCCTACGCCCGGTTCGCGCCGGGCACCGTCCGTGACGTGATCCGCGCCACCGTCCGCAGCGGAATGCGCCTCAACACCAAGGGGGATGACGAACCGTCGAGGGGCCGTGGCCGCCGGGGGGCGGCGCACGGCCCTCAGCCTTTCCGGCTCCCGGCATCGGCGAAGGAAAGATCCCTGGCGTTCTGTACCTACTGGTGTGTACAGTGGGCGGCATGAGCACTCAGGAACGCCTCATCGAGAGCACTCAGGCCCTCCTGTGGGAGCGCGGGTACGTCGGCACCAGCCCCAAGGCCATCCAGCAGCGCTCCGGGGTCGGCCAGGGCAGCATGTACCACCACTTCACGGGCAAGCCCGACCTCGCCGCCGCCGCCCTGCGCCGCAGCGCCGAGCAGATGCGCGGCATCGCCGAGGCCGACCTCACCGCCCCCGGCACCGCCTTCGACCGCATCGCCGCGTACTTGCACCGCGACCGCGAGGTGCTGCGCGGCTGCCGGATCGGCCGGATGGCACAGGACCCGGACGTCGTCGCCGACCCGCAGTTGCGCGCCCCGGTCGAGGAGACCTTCGACTGGCTGCGCCGCCGGATCGCCGAACTGGTCGCCGAGGGCCAGGCGGGCGGCGAGTTCGCCCCCGGCCTCGACCCGGCGGACACCGCCGCCGCGGTGGTCGCCGTCGTCCAGGGCGGCTATGTGCTGGCCCGCGCCTCGAACAGCGCCGAGCCCTTCGACCAGGCCGTCCGCGGTGCCCTCGGCCTGCTCGCCGCGCGCCGCCGGGCCTGACCGCAGGGCGGCCACTGGCCCGACGACCGGCCCCGACGACCGGCCCCGACGACCGGCCCCGACGGCCGGCCTCGACGGCCGCGACCCGACGGCCGCGACCCGACGCGGGTGGCCCCGACACGGCCTCGCCGACCCCGGCCGACCCCGCCGACCATCCCGAGGAGCCCGCCGTGCACGCCATGCAGTACGCGATCCCCCTCCCCGCCGACTACGACATGGGTATCATCCGCGAACGCGTCGCCGACAAGGGTCATCTGCTCGACGCCTACCCCGGGCTCGGCCTCAAGGCGTACCTGATCCGCGAGCGCGGCCAGGACGGCTCGCCGGTCAACCAGTACGCGCCGTTCTACCTCTGGAACACCACCGCGGGCATGAACGCCTTCCTCTGGGGCCCCGGATTCCGCGGCCTGAGCGCCGACTTCGGCCGCCCCTCCGTCCACCACTGGCTCGGCGCCGGACTGGCGCGGGGCAACGACGCCGAAGCGGCCGCCCCGACCAGCGCCACCCGCACGACCGTACGGCTCCCGGAGGCCGCCGATCCGGCCGAGGCCGTCGAGCGGGCACTCGCCGAGCTCCCCACGCATCCGGCCCTGCACGCCGCCGCCGTCGCCGTGGACCCGAGCCGGTGGGAGCTTCTCCGGTTCGCCCTCTGGCGCGGCCCGGCCCCCGAGGACGAGCCCGGCACCCGCTACCAGGTACTGCACCTGTCCCACCCCGAACTCGACCGGCTGCCGACCGGCCGCCACTGGTGAAAGGACCCACCGCCACCGTGTTGCCTCCCGCCCAGGCCCCCACCAGCGCCGCGCCCGCCGATCTCACGCCCGGCACCGCCACGCCCACCGGCCACCTCGCCCCCGCCGACCTCACCCCCGCCACGCTCGACCGCGACGCCGGCTACGCCCTGCTCGCCGAACTCGCCGGCCCGGTCGCCGCCACCACCCTCGGCGGCCTGGACGGCCTCGCCCCCGGCTTCCCCGACTGGATCGTCACCAGCCTCTTCGGCGGCACCTACCAGCGCCCCGGCCTCGCCCTGCGCGACCGCCAGATCGCCAACCTCGCCGCTCTCACCGCCCTCGGCGGCGTCGAACCGCAGCTCGCCGACCACGTGCACAACAGCCTGCGGATCGGGATGACGAAGGAGGAGATCACCGAGGTGCTCGTCCACCTCGCCCCCTACGTCGGCGTCCCCAAGACCCTGGCCGGCCTGCGCGTGGCCACCGCCACCTTCGCGGCGGCGGCCGGCGCCCCCGGAAAGGGCGGGGAATGACCGCCCCGGCCGACACCACCCGCAGGGTGCGGACCGTCCTCGGCGACCTCGACCCCGCCGACCTGGGCGTCACCGACGCCCACGACCACCTCTTCATCCGCAGCCCCCGGTTCCCCGGCCAGGAACTGGACGATCCGGCCGCCGCCGCGGAGGTCCTGCGTGCCTACGCCGCCGCGGGCGGCCGCACCCTCGTCCAGTGGACCCCGTGGGGCATGGGCCGGGGCGCCGGCTCCCTCGCCGCGCTGTCCCGGACGGCGGGCGTCCACCTCGTCGCCGCCACCGGCGCGCACCAGGCGGCCCACTACGCCGCGGGCAGCTTCCCCGCCCTCGGAGACCACTCCGTCGAGCGCCCCGCCCCGTACGCCGACCTCGCCGCCCGCTTCGTCACCGAGCTCACCACCGGACTGCCCGGCGCGCCCGACGGCGTCCGACCGGGCCTGATCAAGGTCGCCGACGACGCGGGCCCGATCACCCGGCACACCCGCTGGACGATGGCCGCCGCGGCCGAGGCGCACCACGCCACCGGCGCCCCGATCGCCGTCCACCTCGAACCCGACGGCGACGCCCGCGGCGTTGTGCACCGGCTCTCCGGACAGCACGGCGTCCGGCCCGACCGGATCGTCCTCGGCCACCTCACCCGCTTCACCGACCGGGCACTGCACCTCAGTCTGGCCGCCGAGGGCGTCTTCCTCGCCCTGGACAGCCCCTCCCGGATCGGGCACCCCGCCGACCTCCAGGCCTTCGACGTGATCGCCGGCCTGGTGGAGGCGGGCCACGCCGACCGGCTGCTGCTCGGCGCCGACACCACCACCCGGACGGCCCGTGAGCTCGGCGGCCCGGCACGGCTGCTCACCGACCTCGCCCCGCGGCTGGCCCGCAGCTTCGGGCCCGAGCTGCCCGAGCGGCTCCTGGTCGCCAACCCGGCCGCCGCCCTGGCCGTGGAGTGGCGCGCTCCGTGAGGCCGCCTGCGCGGCACTGCCTCCTGTGGCCGAGTCCGCCCGGCGGGGTTTGAATCCGAGTAGCCCCACCGGACCACGCCCCCGAGAGGCGGCCCTGACGATGTACTCGTGGCTCGCGCCCGCCCGGCTCGCCGTCGCGGCCCTCCTTGCCGTGGCGCTCTGCTTCTCCGGCTACCACGCGGCGACCGGCGACACCGGCGTGGTGAACTTCTTCAGCTACTTCACCAACCTCAGCAACCTGGCCGGGATGGCCGTGCTGGGCTACGGCGGCTGGGCCGCACTGACGGGCCGCCGACCCGTGCCGGACGCGGTGCGCGGGGCGGTGGTGCTCTACCTCGCGATCACCGGCCTGACCTACGGGACGCTCCTCGCGAACTACCCCGCGCCGGTGGTAGTCCCGTGGGTGGACGACGTGGTCCATCGCGCGGTGCCGCTCGTGGTGCTCGCCGACTGGCTGATCGACCCGCCGCTGCGGCGCATCCGGCCGGCGGTGGTGCTCGGCTGGCTGGTGTTCCCGCTGGTCTACCTGGCATACGTGCTGGTCCGCGGCTACGCCGTGAACTGGTACCCCTACCCGTTCCTGGACCCGGCCCGGCACGGCGGCTACCGCCGGGTCGCAGGGGCGTGCTGCCTGATGGCGGTGGCCCTGCTGCTGGTCGGGGCCGCCGTCGCCGCGGTCGGCAACGCCGTGGCCGCCCACCGCGACGCCCGCCGGGGCCTGGCACCACCCGGTCGGCCCGCCGGGGCCCGGTGACCAGCTTGCCGACGGCGGCGGGGCCGGGCACCGCGGAGAGCGGGAGCCCCGATCGGACCGGCACGGCCGGTGGCGACGACAGGCACGGCCGGTGACGACCGACGGGGCCTGTGCCGCATGGGGGAAGGCACAGGCCCCGTCGGGACGCGTACGGGCGGACGGTGGATCAGTGCTGATCAGCGGGCCCTGATGAGCGGGGCCTGATCAGCGCGGGCTGATCAGTCGGGACCCCGCATCTCCCCGCAGCCCCTCGCGAATCAGGACGGGCCAGGACTGGTCAGGACGGCTCAGGACGGCTCAGGACGGCTCAGGACGGCTCACGACCGGTCACCGCAGCTCATCGTGGGGCTCACGGGTCACATGTGGGTGCCGCCGTCGATGCGCAGCTCCGTGCCGGTGACGAAGGCACCGTCGTCGGAGGCCAGCATGGCGATCACGCCGGCCACCGTCTCCGGGCCCGCGAAGCCCTGGCCGAGGGCGGGGGAGAGCTTGGCGAGCAGGCTGAAGTCGGCGTCGGCGGGCAGGCCGGGGTTGTTGGTCATGCCGCTGTCGATGCTGCCCGGCGCGACGCAGACCGCGCGCAGCCCCTGCTTCGAGTACTCCGAGGCGATCGCGTGGGTGAAGGACTGGATGCCGCCCTTGGTCGCCGCGTACGCGGCCATGTAGGGGTGGGCGAAGCTCGCGGAGGTGGAGCTGAAGTTGACCACCACGCCCCGGCCGGTCGCCAGCAGCGCGGGGAGCGCCTCGCGGGTCATCAGGAAGGTGCCGGTGAGGTTCACCGCGAGGAGCCTGTTCCAGAACTCCAGGGTGGTCTGGTGGGTGTGCGAGGAGCGGAGGATGCCGGCCGCGTTGACCAGGACGTCCAGACCGCCCAGGGCCGCGACCGCCTCGGCCACGCCGGCCACCACAGCGGTCTCGTCGGCGATGTCGAGGACCTGGATGATCAGCCGGTCCGCCGTGCCGTCGGCGCCCGCGCGGTCCAGCGTCTTCTTCAGGCCGTCCTCGTTGACGTCGACGGCGACGACCCTCCCGCCCTCGGCGAGGATCCGGTGCACGGTCGCCTGGCCGATGCCAGAGCCGCCGCCGGTGATCAGGACGTTCCGTCCGCTGAAGCGCTCCATGGGGTTCTCCGTTCGTTCGTGGTCTTTCTCGACCTCAGCAGGCACGGTACGCCTTTCTGGCATGACGTGCCAAGAAGTCTCGACATGCCTATATGGCTCGGCGTGCCACCGACATGATCGACTGCGTACCCTGGCCCTTGTGACCGGACGCCCCTCGCTGACCCAGCGCCGCCGTGACGCCACCCGGCTGGAGATCGCCCGTACCGCCGCCGCGCTCTTCGCCGAGCAGGGGGCCGAGGCGACCACCGCCGAGGAGATCGCCCTCGCCGCAGGCCTCTCGCTGCGCACCTTCTACCGCTACTTCTCCGTCAAGGAGGACGCCGTCGCGCCGCTGCTGGCGGCGGGTGGACGGCGCTGGGTGGACCTGCTGGCCGACAGCGCGGCGGACCTGCCGCTGCGCGAGGCGCTGGAGCGCTCGGCGGTCGCGTCGCTGACCCCGGCCGACGACGCGGCGGTCGAGGCCATGCACTGGACCCGCAGTCTGCTGCGCGACCCGCGGCTGGACGGCACCTGGCAGCGGGTCCACGCGGGGGCGGAGGAGCGGCTGAGGGCGGTCCTGACCGAGCGCTGCCCGGCCGGCACCGACCCACTGGAGATCCGGCTGGCCGCGGCCGCGGCCACGGCGGCGATCCAGGTGGCGCTGGAGCAGTGGGCCTCGTCCGACGCGCCCGTCACCGGCCCGGGCTCCCCGCAGGACCTCGGCGCACGCTGCATGCGGGAGCTCACCGCGGGGCTGCGGCTCTGGGATCGGGTGGGCGGCGAGTAGCGGCCCGCAACCCCTGCCCACTGTTCGACAGCCGGCTTCGCCCGGTGCCCCGCCCGCTTCCCGCTGACTGTCGGCCAGGCATCAGCTTTCTCCCAGCTCCCGCTAGGGTTGGTCATCGCACGCCCCGGTGGGGGAACCGGGGGGAAGTCCTCGGATGTCCTGGACGGAGGGGCGGGGAGTTCGAGGCGTGGGAGCAAGTAGAACATGGGTCTGACGAGCCACAAGGTGCTGGCGCTGGCCGTATTGATCGCCGTCGTGATGACGGCCGGCACGGTCTGGTTGTGGCCCAGACTCGCCAGGAAGACCTGGCAGGCGGTGCTCGGCCGGATCGGCGCGCTGCTGGCCACCCAGCTCACAGTCCTCGCCGCGCTCGGCCTCGTGGCGAACAACTACTTCGCCTTCTACAGCAGTTGGGACGACCTGCTGGGCACCGGCAGCACCGGTCCGGTGGTGATCCACAACAAGGCGGACGCCTCCGGCCGCCTCCTGGTCGAGACCGTCGGCCGTGCCTCGGTCCAGGGCGGGGGAGCGATGGGCCGTGAGCCCGGCCAGTCCGGCGAGATCCGCAAGGTGCGGATCGACGGCAGGCTCAGCCGGCTGTCCACCGAGGGGTACGTCTACCTGCCACCCCAGTACTTCCAGCCGGAGTACGCGCAGAAGCGGTTCCCGGCGGTCATCGTCAGCACCGGCTTCCCCGGGATCGCCGAGAACCTGATCACCCGGTTCAACTACCCCGGCGCCGCGCTCAAGCTGCTCCAGGAGGGCCGGATGCAGCCGACCGTCATGGTCCTGATGCGCCCCTCGCCCGCGCTGCCGCAGGACACCGAGTGCGAGGACGTCCCGGGCGGCGCCCAGTCCGACACCTACTTCAGCAAGGACGTCCCCTCGGCGATCCAGGCGAGCTTCCGGGTCTCCACCGACCCGCAGGCCTGGGCCTTCATGGGCAACTCGACCGGCGGCTACTGCGCGCTCAAGCTGGCCATGCGCCACCCCGACGTCTTCCCGACGGCCGTCGCCCTGTCCGCCTACTACGACGCCGCCGACGACCCGACCACCGGAGACCTCTTCGGCGGCAGCAGGCAGCGCCGTGACGAGGCCAACCTGATGTGGCGGCTGAAGAACCTGCCCCAGCCCAAGGTCTCCGTGCTGCTGGCCGGCACCAAGAAGGGCGACGGCAACTACCGGCAGGACACCGAGGCGTTCATCGACGCGGTGCACAGCCCGATGAAGGTCTCCTACAGCATGCTGGACAAGGGCGGCCACAACTTCGAGACCTGGAGCGCCCTGCTGCCGTCCTCGCTGGAGTGGCTGTCCGACCACCTCAAGGTCGGGGACCAGACCGTCTGACGTCGCTCGCCCGAGAGCCCGAACCCGAGCGTGGAACGAAAACCACAAGCCCCCCCGGCCCGGGGGTTGGGTTCCTCCCCGCCCGTCTTCGTGCCGTCCCCCCCCCGTCCCCATTTGTCGCTGTCCTCCCCCG
>NZ_JBVHXY010000018.1:118226-125169 GCF_055569215.1 Kitasatospora sp. NPDC029312
TTGTCAACCCGTCAGAGGTTGGGGGACAACCTCTTTGGGTTTTTTTCCCAGGGGACCCAAACCCCGCGTGGAAACAAACCCCCCGCCCCGCTTTGGTTGGGGGTTTCGTTCCACGCTCAGCCTGGCTCAGGCCAGCCGCTCCAGCGTCCCCGTGTGCAGCTGCCCGACCCGGCCGCCCTCGCCCTCGAAGGTCCAGAAGGCCCGTACGGTCAGCTTGTTGAGGTCCATCACATGGCTCACGGTGATCCCGCTCTGCTCCGTCCAACTGACGAAGTAGACCTCCGGCGCGACCTCGGCGACGTGCAGCAGCACGTCCTCCCACTGGCCCGCCGACTCGCCGAGGCCCTCCCAGCGCAGCCGCGTGCCGTCGGCCGAGTAGGTGTTGCGGAAGGCCGCGCCGTTGTCGACCCGGAAGAGGTAGGTGCGGCCGGCGAAGGCGGGCGGGGACGCGGTCATGGAGGGCGGGACCTCTTTTCTGTGGGCTCATGGCTCATGGGCTCGGGTACTTGTGCACCGCGGAAAACGTCAGGACTCCAATTTATCCGACCGGTCCGACTTGGGCGCCCCCGCGCCGCGCCACGATCCGCCGTCGGACAGCAGGGGCCGGCGTGCCTCGGCGGTACGGCTGGCCTGTCCGCCCGTCCGCCCGTCCGCCCGTCCACCGGTCCGCCCGGCTGGCCGGCCACCGCGATTGATCAACTGCGCCGCCACCCAGAGTCGTTGATCGACACCACTGTGAGCTGTGCGACAACCGGCTCGATCAGGTTGTCCGTTCACGGACCATCTGCCTAGCCTGCAACGGGTCGTCCGCCCTCGCGGACCCCGCCGCCGGGACGCCGAGTCCTGTCCACCCGTCGGCGGACAGCCGAGCACCACAGCGGACGGGAGCGGGGGAACCAAGGTCAGCGCCCGGCCCGTGCGCCCCCGCGCGCGGGCTCGGCTAGGGGTGAAGCCGCTCCACAGGCGGCCGGGCAACTGCAGCCCGAATCCGACAGCTCACCTCGCAGGCGTCGCAGAGGACTCCCATGCACCAGCCTGCCCGTCGCCGCCGTGCGCCGCGCCACGCCCGTCCCTCCCACCGCGGCCGCAACGCCGCACTCGCCGCCACCGGGGCGCTCGCCATCACCGGCGCCGGCCTGCTCGGACTGCCGTCCGTCTCCGGTGCCCAGGCCGCCACCGGCCCGACCGTCACCCAGGACCGGCTCGCCCCTGCCACCATGGTCGCGGGCAAGGCCACCACCGCCTCGCTCAGCCTGCACTCCTCGTCCTGCTTCACCGCCAAGACCGTCGGCGTCGGTGTGCGCGACGCCCGCGGCACCAACCTCGACTTCCCCGGCAACGCCGCCAACGTGCAGATCTGCCCCAGCGGGATCGGCTACACCAGCGGCGCGCGCACCCTGCCCGCGGGGACGTACACCGAGTTCGGCTTCTGGCAGGACCTGGGCGGCGCCTGGCACAATCTGCCCTCGCAGCAACTGGTGGTCTCCGCCGCCGGTACCTCGACGCCGAGCCCGGCCCCCACGACCAGCCCGTCGCCGACGGCCACCCCCACTGCGACCCCGACGACCACCCCGTCGCCGACGACCACGCCCACCCCGACGACCACCCCGTCGCCGACCACCACCCCCACCCCGACCCCGACGCCGACCAGCACCCCGTCTAGCTCGTCCAGCTCGTCCAGCCCGAGCGCCACCGCGAGCCCGAGCACCCCGGCGCCGTCCTCCCCGGTCGCCGGCAAGTCGCTGACCTGGTCGGACGAGTTCAACAGCTCGATCAGCTGGGGCCAGCGCTGGGTCGGCGACAAGAGCACCGCGTACAAGTACGGCACCCACAACCCGGACGACAACAAGCTCGACTGGCTGAACAAGAACAACGTCAGCGTCGCGAACGGAGTCGCCACCTTCACGGCCACCCCCGGCGGGCCCACCCTGGAGAACGGCAAGCAGTCCTGGAACACCGGCTTCCTGACCACCGAGGGCTCCAGCGAAGGTTTCCAGGTCAAGACCGGTGACTACGCCGAGACCCGGGTCAAGCTGCCCTCCGGCACCGGCGCCTGGCCGGCCCTGTGGACCTGGAAGAACGGCAACGGGGAGATCGACTCCTTCGAGTACCACCCCGACAACCCGAACCTGCTGGAGCTGACCAACCACGTCAACCCCGGCAATCCGAAGTACTACACCGACGCGAGCGCCATCGCGAAGGACCAGTGGGTCACCATCGGCACCTACTACGGCGCCACCTCGGTCGACTGGTACGTCAACGGCGTCAAGGTCTTCTCGGACGGCAAGGGCGTCGGCGCGAACTGGTCCGCGTACCTGATCCTCAACCTCTCGGTGTGCGCCGGGCAGTACCACCCCGCGCCGCAGGGGACCACCCCGATCACCTTCGCCGCCGACTACGTGCGCGTCTACCGCTGACCGCCCGGCTACGTGCGCGCGTACGGGTCCTCCGTACGCGCGCACGGGCCGTAACCCCCGGAAACCAGCCGCTCTCAGGAACCGGCAGTCGTTGCGACCACCCCGAGGTCGAACGGCTGCCGGTTGTTGCGTCCGTTGCGGTCGTCCGCGCTGCGCACGCTGACCGACCCACCGGTCAGCGTGCCCGCCGGCAGGTCGTCGGAGAGCCGGACCGGGACGAGCGCCGTCGCGCTGCGCCCCTCCTTCAGGCCGGGCCCGAAGAGGCAGCGCACCTGACGGCCGAGGGCCTCGCAGCTGTCGGGGAAGTACGGGCCCTGCGCCGTGACGCCGTCCGGCAGGGTGACGGTGACGGTGAACGGCGAGGCCGTCGTGTCCGGGCCGCGGTTCGCGACGAAGGCGTGGATCGTGGTGGTGCCGCCGGGCGGAGCGGCCTCCGGGTCGAGCCGGACCACCTCCAGATCGGATTCGGACGGCGGGGCGGCCGGGCGCAGCGGTGCGGGTTCCACGGCCGGCCGGGGGCCGGGCCGATGGGCCCAGGACGGGCCGGCGGTCAGCACCGAGACGGCGCAGACCGCCGCCGCGGTCGCCACGGCCGCCGTGAACCAGGCGGTGCGCTCGGCGCGCTCGGTCTGGTCAGCCTGGTCGGTCCGGTCGGTGCGGCCGGTCCGGTCGGCCCGGTCGGCCTCGGCCCGGTCGGCCTCGGCCCGATCGGTCCCGGATCCGTGCCGGTGTCCCGTACGCCTGCGCTGCGTGCGTTCCATCACCGCTCACCGTTCCTCGCGTTCCGGCCGCCCGCGCCGTCGCGGGCGGCGTCCGCACCAGGGTGGCGCAGCGCCGGCTTCCGGCCCGGCACAACCCGCCCACCCGTCCGCCGAACGGGGGACGGGTGGGCGGGAGGCGGAGTGCCTCCACCTCCCGCGTCCGGAAGGGCTTTTGACGTGGTGTCAGGGGGCGAGGACCTGCCCCAGCCGGTTCGCGATCTGGTGCATCACCGGCACCAGTGAGGAGGCGCCGGCCTGCTCCTCCAGCGCTCGGATCCGGGCCTCCGGGCCGGACACCGAGAGCGCCGTGGGCGTCGGCGCGCCCGGGACGGCCAGCGCGATGCAGCGGACGCCGATCTCCTGCTCCTGGTCGTCGACCACGTAGCCGCGCTCGCGCGCCTCGGCGAGCTGGTCCATGAGCTCCTGCGGGTCGGTGACCGTGTACTCGGTGTGCGCGGCCAGCGGGTTGGGCCCGAGTATCGCGCGCGCCTCGTCCTCGGGGAGCTGGGCGAGCAGGGCCTTGCCGACGCCGGTGCAGTGCGGCTGCACCCGCCGGCCCACCTCGGTGAACATCCGCATCGAGCGCCGCGACTGCACCTGCCCGACGTACACCACCTCGCCGCCCTCCAGCACCGCCAGGTTGGCGGTCTCGCCGGTGGCCTCCATGAGTTCGGCCAGGTACGGGCGGGCCCAGCTGCCGAGCAGGCGGCCGGCCGTCTCGCCGAGGCGGATCAGCCGGGGGCCGAGGGTGTACCGACGCGCGGTGTCCTGGCGGACATAGCCTTGTTGGACGAGGGTACGAACCAGTCGGTGGATGGTCGGCATCGGGAGGCCGGAACTGGTGGAGAGCTCGCTGAGCGTGGCCACGCCGCCGGAGTCGGCCAGCGCCTCCAGGAGTTGGAAGGCTCGCTCGACGGACTGCACGCCGCCGCTCGCGCGGTCGGAGCCTGTCGTCGATGCTGTGTCGGGGGTCGCAACCACCGGCGTTCCCTTCGCTGTCGGGGAGGAGTAGAGTCCCGGCGACCTCTTCAACAAACCGTTGAAATTCTGTATCGCGGAAACTAGTCTCCACCTTACAGAATCGATCTCGCCGACAGGTGGGTATCGATCGAGGAAGTTCCCGAGGAAGTTCCCACCGGAACTCCCTTCGCCAGGCTCAACCGTCTTAGGAGTGTCCTGCTCATGGCTGCAGATCAGGGGCCCTCCCCCAGCCTCCGGCCGGGGGTACCCCCAATCGCCTCCTCTCCCGCCGCTCCGGTCGTCACTGTCGCCGGTCCGCGCGTCCACCGGGCGGAGGAGGTGCTCACTCCGGAGGCGGTCGCCTTCGTCGTCGGCCTCCATCGCGCCTTCGAGGACCGCAGGCAGGAGCTCCTGGCCAGGCGCAGGAGCCGGCGCGCCGAGATCGCGCGCACCGGCACGCTGGACTTCCTCCCTGAGACGGCCGACGTCCGGGCTGGTGACTGGAAGGTCGCCGAGGCGCCGCGCGCCCTCCAGGACCGCCGGGTCGAGATCACCGGCCCCACCGACCGCAAGATGGTCATCAACGCGCTGAACTCCGGGGCCCGGGTCTGGCTCGCCGACTTCGAGGACGCCACCTCTCCGACCTGGGAGAACGTGGTCAGCGGCCAGGTCAACCTGATCGACGCCTTCGAAGGCCGGATCGACTTCACCAGCGAGGCGGGCAAGGCCTACACCCTCAAGCCCGCCGCCGAACTCGCCACCGTCGTGGTCCGCCCGCGCGGCTGGCACCTGGACGAGAACCACCTGCTGGTCGACGGCGTGCCGGTGGCCGGCGCGTTCGTCGACTTCGGCCTGTACTTCTTCCACAACGCAGCCCGGCTGCTCGCCCGGGGAGCCGAGGACCCCAACTCCGGCCCGTACTTCTACCTGCCGAAGACCGAGAGCCACCTCGAGGCCCGGCTGTGGAACGACGTGTTCACCCACGCCCAGGCCGAGCTGGGCATCCCGTACGGCACCGTCCGCGCCACCGTGCTGATCGAGACCATCACCGCCGCCTTCGAGATGGACGAGATCCTCTACGAACTGCGCGACCACGCGGCCGGCCTCAATGCCGGGCGCTGGGACTACCTGTTCTCGATCGTCAAGAACTTCCGCGACGCCGGCGAGCACTTCATCCTGCCGGACCGCAACAGCGTCACCATGGCCTCGCCGTTCATGGCCGCCTACACCCGGCTGCTGGTGCGGACCTGCCACAAGCGCGGCGCCCACGCGATCGGCGGCATGGCCGCGTTCATCCCCAGCCGCAAGGACCCGGAGGTCAACGCCGCCGCGCTGGAGAAGGTCAAGGCGGACAAGGACCGCGAGGCCGGCAACGGCTTCGACGGCTCCTGGGTCGCCCACCCGGACCTGGTGCCCGTCGCCCGCGCCTCCTTCGACGCGGTGCTGGGCGAGCGCCCCCACCAGAAGGACAACCCGGGGCCCTCCGAGCCGGTCACCGCGGCCGAACTGCTCGACATCGCGGGCGCCGGCGGCACCTGCACCCACGCCGGGCTGCACAACGCCGTCCAGGTCGGCATCCGCTACATCGAGGCGTGGCTGCGCGGCCTCGGCGCGGTCGGCATCTTCAACATGATGGAGGACGCCGCCACCGCCGAGATCTCCCGCTCGCAGATCTGGCAGTGGATCCACAACGGGGTCGTGCTGTCCGACACCGGCGAGAAGGCCACCGCCGAGCTGGTCCGCACCCTGGTCGCCACGGAGCTGGCCGAACTCCGCACCGAGCTGGGCGCCGAAGCCTACGACGCCGGCCGCTGGCGGGAGGCCGCCAGGCTCTTCGAACAGGTCGCCCTGGCCGAGGAGTTCGCGGACTTCCTGACCCTCCCCGCGCTTCCCCTGCTGGGCTGAGCCCCAATCTATCCGCCGGGGCCACCGCTGCGGCCTGCCGGGCTGTAGCAGTCGCGCCGCCCCTTTGCTCCGTTCCGTACGGCGACGAAATCCACCTGTCCTCTTCGTCGTCGTGCGGAACGGCCTTTTGTCACGCCCTGTTCGGCCCGAGCCCGGCCCCCGCCTTGGGCGCACCCCTTTGTCACCCCGTCAGTCTTGTGAGGAGTTCATCCATGCCGCGCATCTTCTTCAACGGTCAGGCGATGGTCGGCGGACCGTTTCACGCCAAGGTCGCCGACGCCCTGATCGGCCCGGCCCGGACCGCCCCCGGGTACCGGTTCTTCTCCATCGACCACAGTGGCGGAACGGACGTCTGCCCGGGCCTGCTGGCCGACCCGACCGTCGACACCGCGATCGACGGGGAGCTGTACGACATCAGCCTGGAGCGCCTGCGGGACGACATCCTGCCCGGGGAGCCGAGGGAGCTGGAGCTCGGTGTGATCGAGCTGGAGGACGGCTCCGCGTGCCTGTCCATGCTGCTCGCCCGGGGAGAGCTGGAGCGCGGCGTGCACCGCGAGATCACCCACCACGGCGGCTGGCGCGCCTACCTGGCCACGCTCGGGCGCACGGCCTGAGGCGAAGCGCCGTCACCGCCGGCGGCGGACGGGCAGGCGCGGGCACACAGCCGCCGGGAACAGGTGTCAGCGAACAGCTGACGCATGACAGCGAACAGATGACAGCGAACAGATAACAGATGACGAAAGTCGTCATCTGTAATCTGTTCGCTGTCATCTGTTCGCTGTTCCCCGCTGCCCGCGAGCGCCCTCCCCCCCCAACCCGGCACGTCGGGGGGGGGGAGAGGGGCGGGGGGGGGGGGGGGGGGGGGGGGGGGGGGGGGGGGGTTTGGGGGGGGGGGGGGGA
>NZ_JBVHXY010000018.1:125178-148934 GCF_055569215.1 Kitasatospora sp. NPDC029312
TTTCTCCGCCCGCTCCCCCCCCCCCCCCCCCCCCGCTCGCTACTTTGCCCTCCCCTTCTTTGTCGCTTTTCTACCCCCCCCCGGTTCCGCAGTCCCTGCCGGGCCTGCGGAGTCCGGGTGACGCACCGTCCCTGGGCGCGGCCCCGGAGTCATTCGGGTGGGTCGGACCGCAGGCCGGCCCACCCGGGTCTCAGACCGGCCGGGAGGCGAGTTCCTTGGCCGCGCGGGCGCAGGCGCGGGCGATCCGGTCCTCGTTGACGGTGGTCAGCTCGCCCTTCTCGACCACGGCGTTGCCGTTGACGAACAGCACCGCCAGCGGGGGCAGCGCGCCGAAGGTGAGGGCGGCGACCGGGTCGGCGATCGAGGAGTGCATGATCCCGTCGATCTTCCACAGCGCCAGGTCGGCGAGCTTGCCGACCTCGATCGAGCCGATCTCGTCCTGGCGCCCGAGCACCCGGGCCCCGCCCATGGTGCCCAGCCGCAGCGCCTGGCGCCCGGTGAGGGCGGTGGGGTAGCCGTGCAGCCGGTTGATCAGCAGCGCGTTGCGCAGCTCAGTGCCCAGCTCGCCGGACTCGTTGGAGGCGGTGCCGTCGACGCCGAGCCCGACCGGCACACCGGCCTTGAGCATGTCCGGCACCCGGGCGATTCCGGCGGCGAGGCGGGCGTTGGAGGAGGGGCAGTGCGCCACACCGGTGCCGGTCTCGGCGAACTTGGCGATGTCGGAGTCGTTCATGTGGACGCAGTGCGCCATCCAGACGTCCTCGCCGAGCCAGCCCACCGACTCGAAGTAGTCGGTCGGCCCCATCCCGAACAGCTCCTTGCAGAACTGCTCCTCCTCGGCCGTCTCCGAGCCGTGGGTGTGCAGCCGCACGCCCTTGCGGCGGGCGAGTTCGGCGGACTGGCGCAGCAGCTCGGTGGAGACCGAGAACGGCGAGCACGGCGCGATGGCGACGTGCAGCATCGAGCCGAAGGAGGCGTCGTGGTAGCGGTCCACGGCGGCCTCGGAGGCGGCGAGGATGTCGTCCAGTTCCTCGACCGCGTGGTCCGGCGGCAGGCCGCCGTCCTTCTTGCTGCGGTCCATCGAGCCGCGCAGCGCGGTGAAGCGCAGGCCGAGCTCCTGGACGGCCTCGATGGAGGCGCCGAGGATGTCGCCGCCGCCGCGGGGGAACACGTAGTGGTGGTCCGAGGCGGTGGTGCAGCCGGACTTGAGCAGGGCGGCGGCCGAGCCCTGGCTGGCGGCGTGCACGAGCTTGTCGTCGATCCGCGCCCAGGTCGGGTAGAGGGCGACCAGCCAGTCGAAGAGGATGTCGTCCTGGGCGAGGCCGCGGGTGATCCACTGGTAGAAGTGGTGGTGGGTGTTGACCAGGCCGGGGGTGAGCAGGTGGCCCTCGCCGTTGATCCGGCGCACCACGTTGTCCAGCCACGCCGGGGCGGGGCCGTTGCCGACGGATTCAATTGTGTTGCCGAGGATGACCACGTGGCCTCGGGCGTACTCGGTGTCGGCGGCGTCGACGGTGGCGATCGCGACGTTCTCGATCACGATCCGCTGGTCGGCGGGCGGGGGCTGGACTGCCATGGTTTCACTCCTATGGGGGAGGGCCGGGAGGGGCGCGCACCGCGCGGCGCGCACCCCTGCCGGACCGGTCAGGACGGTGTCGCCGTCGGCACCGTCGCGCCGGAGGTCTGGCCGGTAGTGGACCGGCGGGGGGCTCCGACGTGGTGGAAGAGCAGGTTGAGCAGGACGGCCATCACGCAGCCGGCCGAGATCCCCGAGTGCATCAGGGTCCGGACGGCCTCCGGGAAGGAGTCGTAGAAGGCCGGCACCGCGATCGGGATGATGCCGACCCCGAGCGAGACCGACACCAGGATGGTGTGGGAGCTGGACTCCATGCCGGCCTCCGCGAGGGTGCGGATCCCGCTCGCCGCGACCGTGCCGAACAGCACGATCCCGGCGCCGCCGAGGACGGGCTGCGGCACCAGCGAGACGACCGAACCGAGCACGGGGAACAGCCCCAGCACGATCAGGATGCCTCCGCCGGCCGCGACCACGAACCGGCTGCGGATCCTCGTCAGCGCCACCAGCCCGATGTTCTGGGCGAAGGCGCTGGCGGCGAAGCCGTTGAAGACGGGGCTGAGCGCGGTGGCCAGTCCGTCGGCCCGCAGGCCGGCGGCGAGCGTGGGCTCGTCGGCCTCGCGTTCGACGATCTTGCCGAGCGCGAGCATGTCGGCGGTGGACTCGGTCATCGAGACCACCATGACGATGCAGAGCGAGACGATCGCGGCGGCGTCGAACATCGGCGCGCCGAAGTGGAACGGGGAGGGGAGGGCGAAGACCTTCGCCTCCTTGACCGCGCCGAAGTCGGCGAGCCCCAGCGGGAGGGCGGTCAGGGTGCCGAACGCCAGTCCGATGAGCAGGGACAGCTGCTGCCAGAAGCCGCGCAGCAACCGGTTGCAGAGCACCACCGCGGCGAGGGTGACCGCGGCGAGGCCGATGGCCCGCATGGAGCCGAACCCGGGGGCGCCCGGCGAGCCGCCGCGCGCCCAGTTCACCGCCACCGGGAGCAGGGACACCCCGATGAGGGTGATCACGGTGCCCTGGACGACCGGGGGGAAGAACCGGATGAGCTTGCAGAAGTACGGCGCCGCGAGGAAGCACAGGAGCCCCGCGACGATCACCGCTCCGAAGATCACCGGGAGGGCGTCCTTCGGTCCGTGTTCCTTGGCGATGGCGATCATGGGCGCGACGCCAGCGAACGAGACGCCGTTCACGAACGGCAGCCGCGCACCGATCTTCCAGACGCCGAGGGTCTGGAGCAGGGTGGCCAGTCCGGCGGTGAACAGGCTGGCCGATATGAGCAGGGCGAGGTCGGCGGGTGAGAGCCCGACGCCGGCGCCGACGATGAGCGGGGGTGCGACGACTCCCGCGTACATCGCGGCGACGTGCTGGAGGCCGGTGGAGAAGAGTTTCACCGGGGGCAACACCTCGTCCACGGGGTGGGTACCGGACCCGGACGGCGTGCCGGGGAGGCCTGGTGTCGTGCCGTCCGGGCCTGGGGTTCTTGCTGGGGTGGAACCGCCGTCTGTACTGCTGGTGCTGCTGGGTGCCATGTCGAGCCCCTCTTGTGCCCGTGGCTCCCGGCGCGCCCGTGGCGCTGGAGACCCCCCGAGGGCGGGACGGCGGAGCAAGGATCCCTCGGGACGCTTCTCCAGTGCCCCGGGCCGGCCGCCGCGAGGCAGACACGAACTCCGGTTGGTGGGGGTGGAGAAACAGGTGGTGCGTGGTCGTGCGGGAACTGCGGTGGCGCTGGTGGTGCTGATAGTGCCGGTGGTGCTGATAGCGCAGGTGGTGCTGGTGGTGCCGGTGGTGCGCCCGCCCGGATTCGACCGGTCCGTGCGGGCCGGTGGGTGCGGCGACTCCGGGCGGAGTCCTCGCGCTCGGGACGGGGGAGGTCAGACGACCGGGATGACCGGAACGACGCCCTCGCGGTGCACGGTGCCCTCGATCAGGCCGTACATGCGGTCCGCGGCGTAGTAGACCTCGTTCTCGTTCTTGAGGCCGAAGGGCTCCAGGTCGACCAGGAAGTGGTGCTTGTTGGGCAGTTCGAGGCGTACCTCGTCCACCTCGGCGCGGTTGTTGAGGACCCGGGTGCCCATCGAGTGCAGGGTCTGCTGCAGCGAGTAGGAGTAGGTCTCGGCGAACGCCTCCAGCAGGTGCCGCTTCACGTGGGTGTAGGAGCGGTTCCAGTTGGGCTGGGCCTCGCCGTCGCGGCCGCTGTAACCGTACTTCCAGCGGGCGGTGACCTGGGTGGCGAGGATGCGGTCGTACGCCTCCTGCAGGGTGGTGTACCTGTCCTTGATGTAGCCCCAGAACTCCGAGTTGGTGGAGTTCATCACGATGAGGTCCTTGAGGCCGGAGATGACCTGGACCTTCTCGCCGTCGTAGACGACCTCGGTGGTGCGGGTCTCCTGGCCGTTGCGGACGAAGGAGTGGCCGACCTCCTCCGAGCCGATGAAGCGGGCCGAGTTGTCCGGCGTCTTGATCCGGTCCCAGGCGTACTCCTCGATCCGGATCCGGGCGCTGTGCACGACGCCGCGCTCGGTGTCGTCGACGAAGTGCCGGGCCAGCAGGATGCCGAAGGCCTCGGCCGACTCGATCCCGTACTCCTTGGCGAAGGCGTAGACGGTGTTCTTGGTGGTGTCGGTGGGAAGGCAGTTGGCGTTGGACCCGGTGAGGTGGACGTCCTCGAAGTCGCCCTGGAGGGAGACCGAGACGTTGAGGTCCTTGATCTCGTGGCGGGTGGAGTCACGGTAGACCCGGACGATGCGGTTCTCCGCCTTGCCGTACTGGTTCTGACCGAGCACGTGGGCCATGACAGGCTCCTAAGCTTCCAGGTCGGTCTACTAGCTTCCGCGGTAGACCGAGTATCCGAACGGGTTCAGCAGCAGCGGCACGTGGTAGTGGTGCTGCGCGGGCGCGACCGTGAAGACGATCGAGACCTCGGGGAAGAACGGCGGCTCCGCGGACTTGAGCGCGTAGTAGGCGCCGGTGTCGAAGAGCAGCCGGACGACCGAGCCCGCCTCCACGGCCGGGAGGTCCTTGACCCGGCCGTCGGAGTCCGTGGCGGAGGTGCCGAGCACCTGCCAGCCACCCTCGGTGTGCAGTGCGAGCTCGACCGGGACGCCCTCGGCCGGGCGGCCGAGGCTGGTGTCGAGCACGTGGGTGGAGATGCCAGTCATGGGTGAGGTGACCTTACTGATGGCAGAGGTGATGGTGCGTCAGTCGCGGAGGTGGGCGAGGACGCGGCGACCGGCCGGCTGGGTGCCGGCCTCCCGGTGCATTCTTGACGAAGCGTCAGTTCCCGTCGAGGAGGCGGTTGAGCCGGATGTCGTTGATCTTGCGCAGCTCGCCCCGGACGATCTCCGCCTCGGTGGCCGGGTCGTTGGGGTGGCGCTCGCGCAGGGCGGCGAGCATGGTGGTCGCGGTGCGGCCGGTCGCGCAGATCAGGAACACGTGGCCGAACTTCGCCTCGTAGGCGGCGTTGGCCTCGTGCAGTTCGTCGAGGACCGCTTGGTCCACGCCCTGGATGCCGGCCTGCTCGCGCTCGGAGGTGGCGTCGCCCGCCTTGGGGCGTCCGATCCGGGCGTGTCCGGCCATCGCGTCGCGCAGGTCCGCGTCGGTCAGTCCGGCCATCGCCGCCGCGTTGGCGGCCAGCAGGGCCTCACGGCTGGACCAGGGCTTGGCAGCCGCGACGGCGGCGGCCCAGCGGGGGCTGGAGCAGACGTCCAGCAGGAGCTCCTCCAGCTCGGCGGCATCGGCCGCGGCCAGGGACTCGAGGGCGTGGGGGTGGTTGGTCACGAGTGGACCTCCTGAAGAGTGGTGCCACCCGGAAAAGCTAGATCGACCCCACCCAGCCGTCAACAGTTTGTTGAACGGTTGGTGGTTACGTTTTGAACCGACCCGCGATGCCGGGCCCTTTCGTGTGCGATTCGCCAAGTGTGCCCCGCCCTGGGGCGATCCACACTGTCCACGGGCGGGGTCACTCGCCCGGCGGGCCGCGTTCCCTCACCGAGGGGGCGCCGGCCTCGGCCGAGGATGGGCGCCGGCCTCAGGAGGGCTTCGCGCCGCCGTCCTGGCGGTTGAGGTAGTTGTACACGGTGAAGCGGCTGACGCCGAGCGCCGAGGCGACCGTCTCGACCCCGTGGCGGACGGTGAAGGCGCCGCGCTCCTCCAGGAGGGCGACGACCCGCTGCTTCTCCCAGCGGTCGAGCTCGGCCAGCGGGCGGCCGTCGAACTGGCGGGCCATCTCGGCCAGCAACCGGTCCAGCGCGCTGCTCAGGTGCGGCAGCCGGACGGCGAGGGCCGGGGTGCCCTCCCACTCCAGGACGACGTCCTCGGCCTTCGCCTCGTCCAGCGGGACGGGCGTCGCGCCGACCGCGTCCAGCAGCGGCTTGACCGCCGCGGCGAGCGGGTGATCCACGTGCTCGGTCACGGCGTACCGCCCTCCTCGCCCAAGACGCTGACCTGGACGGAGATCCGGGTCGCTCCGGAGTCCAGGGTCTCCCGGAGCAGGCGGGTCACCGCGGCGAGGACCTGCTCGGCCTCGCCCTCGGCGCCGGTCCCGAAGGGGCCGACGGACACGTCGAGGCCGGCCTCGTCGACGACCTTGCGGGCCGCCGCGGCGTGCTCGGGGAACGTGTCCAGTTCGAACGGTTCTGTCGTGAACTCCACCATCAATCGCACGTGCTCACTGTAGCGAGCGGGGGTGGCGGCAGGCAGGGGCTGGGTGATCGAACAGTCGGGGACCCGGCCGGCGGGAGCCGTCCAGCTGCTTCAACAAAATGTTGCGGCACCCTTGACACCCGCTTGCCGGGCCGGAGATGCTTCCACCACACAGAATCCCTCTTCCGGATCGTGGAAGTTGCGGATGAAGGAAGAGAGAGTGAGAGGTGATGGACGTGACGGCGGCTGCCAAGCACGGCTTCACGGTCAACCTGTCGATCCTGTTCAGCGAACTCCCGCTGCTGGAGCGCCCCGCGGCGGCTGCCGCGGCCGGCTTCACGGCCGCCGAGCTCTGGTGGCCCTTCGGCGCCGAGCACGAGCCGTCCCGGGCCGAGCTGGACGCGCTGCGCAAGGCGTTCAGTGACGCGGGGGTCCGGCTCACCGGCCTCAACTTCCTGGACGACCTGAGCCGGGGCGCCCGCGGTACCGTCTCGGTGCCGTCCGAGAAGGAGCGCTTCCGCGCCAACGTCCCGGTCGCCGCGGAGCTCGCCTCCTCCCTCGGTGCCACCGCGCTCAACGCGCTGTACGGCAACCGGATCGAGGGCGTCGACCCGGCCGAGCAGGACGCGCTGGCGCTGGAGAACCTGGTGCTCGCCGCCCGGGCCGCGCACGGGATCGGCGCGATCCTGCTGATCGAGGCGCTCAACAAGACCGAGTCCCCGGACTACCCGCTGGTCTCCGCCGCCGCCGCGGTCGAGGTGGTCGACCAGGTCAACGCCGCCACCGGCCTGGGGAACGCGAAGTTCCTCTGCGACCTGTACCACCTGGCCATGAACGGCGAGGACCTGGCGGCGGTCATCGACACCCACGCCGACCGGATCGGCCACGTGCAGATCGCCGACAACCCGGGCCGCAACGAGCCCGGCACCGGCGGCCTCGACTTCGAGGACCTGTTCGCCCGGCTCAGCGCCGCCGGCTACACCGGCTCGATCGGCCTGGAGTACCGCCCCTCCACCGGCGTCAGCGCCGACAGCTTCGGCTGGCTGCCGCGCGAGCTGCGCGCCGCCCGGTAACGCCGTCCGGTAGCGCGGCCCGCCCGCGCCCGCCCGGCCGTACGGTCCGCCCGCGCCGCCCGGCGAGCCACCACCCCACCCCGCACACGTAAGGAACCCGACGCGATGAGCGCCTCCCGCAAGATTGCCTTCGTCGGCCTCGGCATCATGGGCAAGCCCATGGCCGTCAACCTGGTCAAGGCCGGCCACCAGGTGACCGGCTTCGACCTCTCCCAGGCCTCGATCGACGCCGTCGTCGCGGCCGGCGGCCAGGGCGCCGCCAGCATCGCGGACGCGGTGAAGGACGCCGAGGTCGTCATCACCATGGTCCCGGCCGACCCCCACGTCGAGGCGGTCATCCTCGGCGAGGGCGGTGTCCTGGAGAACGTCAAGGCCGGGACCCTGGTGATCGACATGTCCTCGATCACCCCGCAGACCTCCATCAAGGTCGGCAAGGCCGCCCAGGAGAAGGGCGTGCGCGCCCTGGACGCCCCGGTCTCCGGCGGCGAGGCCGGCGCGATCGAGGCGGTGCTGTCGATCATGGTCGGCGGCGCGGCGGAGGACTTCGCCGAGGCGAAGCCGCTGTTCGACGCGCTCGGCACCACGGTCGTCCACGTCGGCCCCGCCGGCGCCGGCCAGACCGTCAAGGCCGCCAACCAGCTGATCGTCGCGGTCAACATCCAGGTGCTCGCCGAGGCCGTGGTGTTCCTGGAGAACGCCGGCGTCGACCTCGCCGCCGCGCTGGACGTGCTCGGCGGCGGCCTGGCCGGCTCGACCGTGCTGAACCGCAAGAAGGCGAACATGCTCAACCGCGAGTTCGCCCCCGGCTTCCGGATCGACCTGCACCACAAGGACATGGGCATCGTCACCGACGCCGCCCGCGCCGTGGGCGCCGCGCTGCCGGTCGGCGCCGTGGTGGCCCAGCTGGTCGCCTCCGCCCGGGCGAACGGCGACGGCGCGCTCGACCACTCGGCGCTGCTGCGCGGCGTCGAGCGGCTCTCCGGCCGCGAGGTCAAGTAACACCCCGGGGGCTCCCGAGCGGAGCCCCCGGCCCTGAACTCCTCCTGGCGGCGTGTACCTGATCCGGTCGTGCCCGCGCCGCCAGGAGGCCGGACCCGACCGGCGTGCGGGGCGGGGCTCATCCACCCGCCCGCCGGTCGACCCAGCCGGTGACGCGCCACCCCTCCCCGGGGGCACTTCGGTCGTGCCGCGCGCGTCGCCCGGCCCCCTCCCCGCCGAGGGGAGCCCCTCGTACGTCGGAAGCGGGACGAGGGGAACGGCGGGGAAGGGGTCGCACCGCCGTCCGGGTGGTGGCCGCACCAGTCACCACCCGGGCGGGGGTCGCACCCGTCCGCGGGGCCCTGGCACCCGGAGACCATCGGACCGATGCTTGTCGAACCACCGCGCACCCCGTACGGAAGTGAGGACCACACCATGCCCCCCACCCCCCACCAGGGCCATGTGGTCGTAGCTCCGGACAAGTTCAAGGGCACCCTGGAGGGGGCCGAGGTCGCCGCCCGGATCGCCGCCGGCATCCGCCGCGCCGCGCCCGGCGCCGAGGTGCGGGAGCTGCCCGTCGCCGACGGCGGCGAGGGCACCCTGGCCGCGGCGCTCGCGGCCGGCTTCACCCGCGTCCCGGCCAAGGTGGCCGGCCCGACCGGCCTGCCGGTGGACGCCGCGCTGGCCGTCCGCGACGACACCGCCGTGGTCGAGCTCGCCCAGGCCTCCGGGCTCGCCCGGCTGCCCGGCGGCCGGACGGCCCCGCTCACGGCCGGCTCCTACGGCGTCGGACAGCTGATCGGCCGGGCCGTCTCCCTGGGCGCCAAGCGAATCGTGCTCGGCCTCGGCGGCAGCGCCGGCACCGACGGCGGCGCCGGCATGGTGCAGGCGCTCGGGGTGCGCCTGCAGGACGCCGACGGCGCCGAACTGTCGCCCGGCGGGGCCGCGTTGCGCAAGCTCCAGCGGGTCGACCTCGGCCGTCTGGCCGAGCTGCTGGCCGGGGTCGAGCTGGTCGTCGCCTGCGACGTGGACAACCCGCTGCTCGGGCCGCGCGGCGCCGCCGCCGTCTACGGCCCGCAGAAGGGCGCCGACGGTGAGGACCTGGTGGTGCTGGAGGCGGGCCTGACCCGCTTCGCGGACCAGGTCGCCGCGGCCACCGGCCGCGACCTGCGGGAGGCCCCCGGCGCCGGGGCCGCGGGCGGGGTGGGCTTCGCCGCCCTCGCCCTGCTCGGCGCCACCATGCGACCCGGTATCGAGCTCCTGCTCGAGCTGCTGGGTTTCGACGAGGCCGTGCGTGGGGCACGCCTCGTCGTGACCGGCGAGGGCTGCCTGGACGCTCAGACGCTCCACGGCAAGGCCCCCGCCGGAGTCGCCGCGGCGGCCGCCCGGGCGGGGGTTCGGGTGGCCGCCGTGGCCGGCCGGCTGGAGCTCTCCGAACCGCAGTGGCGCGCGGCCGGGTTCACCGCCGCAGTCGCGCTCACCGACCTGGCCGAGCAGCCGGGGGAGAGCATGACCAGGGCCGGTGAGCTGGCCGAGGTCGCGGGGGAGCGCCTGGCCGCAGAGCTGCTGGCGGGCTGAGCCCTCGTACGTTCCTCCATTGACGTTTTGTTGAAGGCGGGCCTAGGCTCCCGGCAATCCTTCGCCTCCACCCGTGTTCCACCACCCCAACTCCCAGGTTTCGGAGGTCCCCCATGCCTTTCAGCCAGCCGTCGGTGATCCGCTCCCGCCGGGCCGTGCTGCCCGACGGCGAGCGCCCCGCGGACGTGCTGATCCGGGACGGGAAGATCGAGCAGGTCGCCGCGCACGGCTCGCTCGTGGTCGGCGACAGCGAACTCGTCGACCTCGGCGACACCGCCCTGCTGCCCGGCCTGGTCGACACCCACGTGCACGTCAACGAGCCCGGCCGGACCGAGTGGGAGGGCTTCGCCACCGCCACCCGGGCCGCCGCGGCCGGCGGCGTCACCACGATCATCGACATGCCGCTCAACTCCGTCCCGCCCACCACCACGCTGGACGGGCTGGCGGTCAAGCGGAAGGCCGCCGAGGACCAGGCCTGGGTCGACCTCGGCTTCTGGGGCGGCGCCGTGCCCGGCAACGTCCCCGACCTCGAACCCCTCCACCGGGAGGGCGTGTTCGGCTTCAAGAGCTTCCTCTCCCCCTCCGGCGTGGACGAGTTCCCACACGTCGAGGGCGCGGACCTGCAGGCCGCGCTGGCCGAGCAGGCCCGGCTCGGGGCGCTGGCGATCATCCACGCCGAGGACGCCGCGGTGCTGGCCGCCGCTCCGCAGCGCCCCGGCGCCGACTACCGCGACTTCCTCGCCTCCCGCCCCGCCGACGCGGAGACCGCGGCCGTCGCCCATCTGCTCGACACGGCCCGCCGCACCGGCGCCCGGGTGCACATCCTGCACGTCTCCTCGGCCGCCGTGCTGCCGCTGCTGCGCCGGGCCCGCGAGGACGGCGTGCGGGTGACGGCCGAGACCTGCCCGCACTACCTGACGCTCGCGGCCGAGGAGGTGCCGGCCGGCGGCACCGCCTTCAAGTGCTGCCCGCCGATCCGCGACGAGGCCAACCGGGACGCGCTCTGGCAGGCCCTGGCCGACGGTGAGTTCATCGCCGTCGTCTCCGACCACTCGCCGTCCACCCCCGACCTCAAGCTGCTGCCCCAGTACGGCGGCAGCGGCGACTTCGCGGCCGCCTGGGGCGGCATCGCCTCGCTGCAGGTGGGCCTGCCGGCGGTCTGGACCGAGGCCCGCCGCCGCGGTCACACCCTGGCCGACGTCGTGCGCTGGATGTCCGCCGGACCGGCCGAGCTGGTCGGCCTCACCGGCACCAAGGGCGCCATCGCGGCGGGCCGCGACGCCGACCTGGTCGCCTTCGACCCCGACGGCGAGTTCGCGGTCCACGCCCGTGAGCTGCACCACCGCAATCCGGTCACCCCGTACGCGGGGCGGACGCTGACCGGCGCGGTGCGCACCACCTGGCTGCGCGGCCGCGCGGTGGACACCGGCGGGCTGCCCTTCGGGCGGCAGCTCACCCGGCCCGCCGACCCCCGGCCCGCCGGCTCCCGTCCCGACAGCGCTTCCTGAACCGACACCGTCTTCCGAGGAGAGTCAGTGACCACTGCCGACACCCCGAGCGCTCCGTTCACCGAGCTGGTCAACCTGGCCTCCCGGCTGCTCGGCGCGGGCGTCGTCGCCACCAATGAGGACACCTTCGCGGACGCGGAGAACCTGCTGGTCGCCAAGCCCGCCGAGTTCCGCCCGCACACCTTCGGCCACAAGGGCCAGATCATGGACGGCTGGGAGTCCAAGCGCCGGCGCGGCGTCTCGGCCGACCAGCCGCACCCCACCGATCAGGACCACGACTGGGCGATCGTGCGCCTCGGCGTCGGCGGTGTGATCCGCGGCCTGATCGTCGACACCGCCCACTTCACCGGCAACTACCCGGAGAGCGCCTCGGTCGAGGCCGCCTCCGTACCGGGGCACCCCTCGCCCGAGGAGCTCCAGGACGCCGACTGGACCGTCATCCTGCCGCGCACCCCGCTGCGGGGCGACACCGCCCACGAGTTCACCGTCCAGGACGACACCCGCTACACCCACGTGCGGCTGAACATCTTTCCGGACGGCGGCGTGGCCCGGCTCCGGGTGCACGGCGAGGTGCTGCCCGACCCGCGCGAACTGGACGGCCTCACCTTCGACCTGGCCGCCCAGGAGTACGGCGGCGTCGCGCAGGCGGCCTCCGACCGCTACTTCTCCTCCCCGCACAACCTGAACGCTCCCGGTCGCGCCTCCGTCATGGGCGAGGGCTGGGAGACCCGGCGTCGGCGCGACAAGGCCAACGACTGGGTGCAGATCGCCCTGGCCGGGGGCGGCGAGGTCCTGGCCGCCGAGGTGGACACCACCCACTTCGTCGCCAACGCCCCCGGCTGGGCCGACCTGATCGGCTTCGACGCCTCGACCGGGCAGGACCCGGCCGAAGGCGAGTGGTTCGAGATCCTGCCCCGCACCCGCCTGCAGCCCGACACCCGGCACCGGTTCCGGCTCGACGTGGGCCGCCCGGTGACCCACGTGCGGATCAACGTCTACCCGGACGGCGGGCTCGCCCGTCTCCGGCTCACCGGCCGGCTCACCGAGGCCGGCCGGGCGGCGCTCGCGCTGCGCTGGTTCAACGCCGTCCCCGCCGCCGAGGCCGCGGCCGCGCTCACCGACGCCGGCCTGACCGTGCAGGAGGCCGCCGCGCTGACCGCCGCGCGCCCGCTGGCGGACGCGGCCGCCGCCACCGCCGCGGTGGCGGGCCTCCAGCCGGCCGACGGGCCCGACGGCGAGCACTCGGCCCGCCGCCGCTCGGCGCTGTGGCGCCTGCTCGGCGTCTGAGCCCGCCGCCCACCCCTCTCCACGCACCGCCTTTATCGACACCTGAAGGACCCTCCATGTCCAAGATCCTGACCACGGAGTCCGGCGCCCCGGTCGCCGACAACCAGAACTCGGCCTCGGCCGGCGAGTACGGCCCGCTGCTGATCCAGGACCAGCACCTGCTGGAGAAGCTGGCCCGGTTCAACCGCGAGCGCATCCCGGAGCGCGTGGTGCACGCCCGCGGCTCCGGCGCGTACGGCTACTTCGAGGTCACCGACGAGGTGTCGAAGTACACCCGGGCGGCGTTCCTGTCCGAGGTCGGCAAGCGCACCGAGGTCTTCCTGCGCTTCTCGACCGTGGCCGGCAACCTGGGAGCCAGCGACGCGGTGCGCGACCCGCGCGGCTTCGCGGTGAAGTTCTACACCGAGGACGGCAACTACGACCTCGTCGGCAACAACACCCCGGTGTTCTTCATCAAGGACCCGATCAAGTTCCCCGACTTCATCCACTCCCAGAAGCGCGACCCGTACACCGGCGTGCAGGAGGCGGACAACGTCTGGGACTTCTGGGCCCACTCGCCGGCCTCGACCCACCAGATCACCTGGCTGTTCGGCGACCGCGGCATCCCCGCCAGCTACCGCCACATGAACGGCTACGGCTCGCACACCTACCAGTGGGTCAACGCCGAGGGCGAGGCCTACTGGGTGAAGTACCACTTCAAGACCAACCAGGGCATCCGCTGCCTGGACGGCGGCCAGGCCGCCGAGGTGGTCGGCGCCGACGCCGACTCCCACCAGCGCGACCTGCACCAGGCCATCGAGCGCGGGGTGTTCCCGTCCTGGACCCTCTACGTCCAGCTGATGCCGGTCGCCGAGGCCGCGGACTACCGCTTCAACCCCTTCGACCTCACCAAGGTCTGGCCGCACGCCGACTACCCGCTGGTCAAGGTCGGCCGCCTGGTGCTCAACCGCAACCCGGAGAACGTCTTCGCCGAGGTCGAGCAGTCCGCGTTCTCGCCGAACAACTTCGTGCCCGGCATCGGCCCGTCCCCGGACAAGATGCTCCAGGGCCGCCTGTTCGCCTACGCCGACGCCCAGCGCTACCGCCTCGGCGTCAACCACACCCAGCTGCCGGTGAACGCCCCGCGCGCCACCGAGGCGAACAACTACGGGCGGGACGGCCTGATGGCCGTCAACAGCGCCGGCCGCGGCAAGAACTACGAGCCCAACTCGTACGACGGCCCCGCCCAGAGCGACGCCGCGCTCGCCGCCCCGGTCAAGGTGAACGGCCACACCGGCACCTACACCACGCCGGCCCACACCAAGGACGACGACTTCTTCCAGGCCGGCGAGCTGTACCGGCTGATGTCGGAGGCGGAGAAGACCCGCCTGATCGACAACATCGCGGGCTTCCTGGCGCAGGTCACCCGGGACGACGTGGTGGAGAAGAACCTGGCCCACTTCCACGCCGCCGACGAGGAGTACGGCGCCCGGCTCGAGGCCGCCGTCGCCAAGCTCCGCGCGGGCGACGAGGGCTGAGCCCCGGCCGGGGCCCGGCGACCGACCGACGCACCGACCCTTCCGCACACCCTCACCGGCCGCCGGGGCCCGCACCCCGGCGGCCGCTCGACGGGCCTCTCCCCCTGGGCAGTGAGGGAGGGGCCCGCGGGCGTCGTGCGGCCGCGCTCGTCCCGTGGGGCGCCGGTGGCGGCGGCCGCCGCGTTCCGCGCGGTCCCGTCACCGCCCGACCGGCAGCTGCTCCACGGAATGTTCACGGATATTCACGGACAGCAGTCGCCGGAGCCACCGGGTGGATAGGCTGAGGCCTGCCCGCGGTCGCTCCGTGGGGGGACATCGGAAGGGGACGACATGTCGACACCAGCCCCGGGTCGTCACGCCGCGCTGGAGCCGGGCCCGACCGGCCCGTTCACCTCCCTGCAGTACGCCCTCAGACTGCTGGAGGCCGTCGACCGGCACCCCGACGGCGCCACCCTGGTCGCCCTCGCCCGGGAGACCTCGCTCGGCCTGCCGACCGTCCGGCGGCTCGCCGAACTCCTCGAAATCGAGGGCTACCTCCAGTGCCAGGACGGCGGTTGGGTGCTCGGCGGCACCTTCGCCCTGCTCGGGCAGCACAACCGGGAGCAGCTCGTGAGGGCCCGGCTGAACCGCAAACTCGCCGAACTCCGGGACGAGTTGGGCGCGGCGGTGTACTTCGGCCGGTACCACGACGGGGAGTTGTCGGTCGAGGCGGTCTCGGCGGCCGACCACGCGCCGGCCGTGCAGGAGTGGGTGGACTTCCGCGCCACCGCGCACGCCAGCGCGATCGGCAAGTGCCTGCTCAGCCAGCTGGACGTGGACGGCCGACGCGACCACCTCTCCCGGCACCCCGTCGCCCGGCTGACCTCCCGGACGGTCACCGACGCCGACCAGCTGATGCACCGGCTGGAGCGGCAGCCGGCCACCGTGCCGGTGCTGGACATCCAGGAGTACGCGCTCGGCACGGTGTGCGCGGCGGTGCCGATCACCGCCGGCAGCACGGTCGGCTGCCTGGCCACCTCGATGCCGGTGGACAACATCCACAAGCTGAAGGCCGCCGCCGAGCTGCTGGCGGCCCGCGCGGCGCCGCTGATGCTGGCGATGGCGGTCTGAGCCGGGCGGCGCGGCCCGGCAGCGCCGCGCTGCGCTCGACGGGCCCCGCCGGACGCGAACCGTCCGGCGGGGCCCGCGCGCTTTCCGGTCGGAGGTTTCCCAGGGCGTTCCCCGGTGCACATCACTTATTAGACTCGATGTCGATAAGGGCGGCCGAAACCCTTGTCGCCCTCGCTACCGGCGAGTACGTTTCCCTGAATCGAGCCGCCGCTCCCAGGTCAGGAGGGCCTGCCATGCCCCGATCCACCCCCGTCCCCGCCCTCGCCGCCCCCGCGGCACGCGTGCACGAGAGCCTCGTCCTCGAGCCCCGGGACGTCCACTTCGACTGGGCCGCGCTGCCGCTGCACTGGATCCCGGACGAGCCGATGGCCACCCACGTCATCAACGTGCTGCACCTGCTGCTGCCCGAGGGCGAGCGCTGGTTCGTCAAGGTGTTCAAGGAGGCGCTGCCGCTCATCCGGGACGAGCGCCTGCGCGAGGAGGTGCTCGGGTTCATCGGGCAGGAGGCCATCCACGCCGAGGCGCATCAGGAGGTCCTGGACCACCTGCTCGCCCAGGGCCTCGACCCGCGCCCGTACGTCCGGCAGATCGCCTGGCTGTTCCAGCGCGTCCTGGGCGACCGGCCCGGGCTGGCGCCGGCCCGGCGCCGGGAGAACGTCATCGAGCGGGTCGCCTTCATCGCGGCGATCGAGCACTTCACCGCCTTCCTCGGCGACTGGGCCCTCAACTCCCCGGGCCTGGACCGGGCCGAGGCCGACCCGACGATGCTCGACCTGCTGCGCTGGCACGGCGCCGAAGAGGTCGAACACCGCAGCGTCGCCTTCGACCTGATGGTCCACCTGGACCCGGGGTACCTGCGCCGGGTGCGCGGAATGCTGGTGTCCGCGCCGCTGCTGGTCCACCTCTGGGTGCGCGGCGCCCGCTTCCTGCTGGCCGCCGACCCGACGCTGCGCGGGCGGCTCAAGCCGACCTGGCGCGAGGCGGGGCGGATCGCCCGGCGCGGACTGCTGCCCGACCCAGTCCGCTCGATCCGCTCCGGCCTGCGCTACCTGCGGCCCGGCTACCACCCCACCCAGGAGGGATCGTCCAGCCAGGCCCTGGGCTACCTCGCCACCTCCCCGGCCGCCCGCGCCGCCGCCGGGCGCTGACGACCCCCGCCGACGACCGCGCCCCCACCCCGCCTCTCCCAAGGACCCGCCCGGATGGACCTGCGCACCCCGCCCCCCGACCTCTACGGCCGCCCCCGCACCGACGCCTTCCTGCGCTTCCTCACCGCCTTCGGCGACCGCTACACCCCGGCCCTCGGCAGCCCCCTGCTGCGCCGCAGCCCCCGCCGCCCGTACAGCAGGCCCACCCCGCCGCTGCAACTGGTCGTCACCGCCCGCCGGGACGTGGCCACCGACGTCGTCGAGCTGACCCTCGCCGACCCCTCCGGCGGGCCGCTCCCACCCTGGCAGCCCGGCGCCCACCTGCGCCTCGCCCTGCCCTCCGGCCGCGAGCGCCACTACTCGCTCACCGGCGACCCCGCCGACCGCCGCGACTACCGGATCGCCGTACGGAAGCTGCCCGGGGGCGGCGGCGGGTCCGTCGAGATCCACGACACCCTCCACCCCGGCACCCGGCTCACCGCCCGCCGCCCGCGCAACGGCTTCGCCTTCTGCGCCGAACCCGCCGTCCTGCTGCTCGCCGGCGGCATCGGCATCACCCCGCTGCTGCCGATGGCCCGCGAGGCCCGCCGCCACGGCCTGGACTGGCGCCTCGTCCACGTCGGCCGCAGCGCCGACACCCTCCCGTACGCGGACGAGCTGCGCGCCCTCGACCCGCACCGCGTCGTGCTGCGCACCGACGACGAGCACGGCGGCGTCCCCACCGGCGCCGAACTGCTCGCCCACGCCCCGCGCGGCGCCGCCGTCTACTGCTGCGGCCCGGCCCCGATGCTGGCCGCCGTCCAGCGGGCCCTGGACGGCTCCGCGGCCCGCGCCCTGCACTTCGAGCGCTTCGGCGCCGCCCCGATCACCGACGGGCAAGCCTTCGCCGTGCGCCTCGGCACCGACGGCCCGACCCTGGACGTCCCCGCCGACCGCTCCGCGCTGGACGTGCTGCGCGAGCGACGCCCGGACCTCCCGTACTCCTGCCACCAGGGCTTCTGCGGCACCTGCGAGGTCCGCCTGCTGTCCGGCGCGGCCGAGCACCGGGACCGCCGGCTCACCCCCGAACAGCGCGCCGCCGGCGCCCTGCTGCCCTGCGTCTCCCGGGCCGCCGAGGGCGAGACCCTCGTGCTCGACCTGTAGAAGGAGTCCTGCCATGGCGAAAGCGACCCCCGCCTTCCGCTACACCGAGCGCGACCTCGCCCGCTTCCGCGAGACCCAGCAACTCGCCTACCACTGCGCCGAGGAGGTCGCCGCCTGGATCGAACCGGGCGTCACCGAGCGGCAGACCACCGCCGAACTGCGCCGCCGCCTGGTCGCCGCCGGGGTGCAGGACTTCTTCCACGTCCCCTTCGCCTGGTTCGGCGACCGCACCGCCTTCCGGCACTTCCACACCCCGCTGCAGTTCTTCGCCGGCAACCGCCGCCTGACCGAGGGCATGCCGTACGTGCTGGACTGCGCGCCCGTCGTGGACGGCTACACCGCCGACATCGGCTACGGCGGCAAGGTCGGCGAGAACCGCGTGTGGGACCGCCTGGCCGCCGACCTGCGGGTCTACCGCGAGCTGATCCTCGCCGAGGTGCGCGCCCGCAAGCCGCTGGACGAGGTGTACGCGGCCGTGGACGCCCAGCTCGCCGCGCACGGGTACGACAACCGCCACCAGGTCTACCCGGGCCGGGTGATCGGCCACCAGGTCACCCGCACCACCGCGCGCGGCCCGGCCGGGGTGAACGTGTTCGGCTTCGGCGTGCGCACCCTGCAGACCCTCGGCCGCGAGCTCGTCACCGAGCGCCTGCACGGCCGGTCACCGCTGTGGGCGGACGGCCGCTCCTCCCGGCACGCGCCCACCCCGGGCCTGTGGGCGGTCGAGCCGCACATCGGCTTCCGCGGCGTGGGCATCAAGTTCGAGGAACTGCTGGTGGTCACCGAGGACGACGCCTACTGGCTCGACGACGACCTCCCGCACGTCCGCCGCTGGACCGCCGCCGACGACCCGGCCACCACCGAGCCCGCCGACACCCGGCCGACCACCGCCGGACGAACCGACACCCGGCCGATCCGCGACCAACCGACCGGCGACGGGCCGACCCACGACGAGCCGACCCCCCAGGAGACCACCCGATGACGACCCCGATCCGCCGCCGGACCGTCCACTCCGGCGGCCTCCCGCTCGCCGTCTTCGAACAGGGCGACCCGGACGCCCCCACCGTCCTCCTGGTGCACGGCTACCCGGACACCCACGCCGTCTGGGACGACGTCGCCGCCGACCTCGCCCGCGACCACCACGTGGTCCGCTACGACGTGCGCGGCGCCGGCGAGTCCGGCGCCCCCGCCGACCGGGACGGCTACCGCCTGGAGTACCTCGCCGACGACCTGTTCGCCGTCGCCGACGCCGTCAGCCCGGACCGCCCGGTGCACCTGCTCGCCCACGACTGGGGCTCCATCCAGTCCTGGGAGGCCGTCACCGCCCCCGGTGTCGAGCGAAGGATCGCCTCGTACACCACCATCTCCGGCCCGTCCCTGGACCACATGGGCCACTGGCTGCGCCACCGGCTGCGCCGCCCCACCCCGCGCCACCTCCGGCAACTGCTCCACCAGGGCCTGCACTCCTGGTACATCACGGCCTTCCACCTGCCCTACCTCGCCCCCGCCGTCTGGCGCCTGGGCCTCGCCCGGGCCTGGCCGCGGGTGCTGCGCGACCTGGAGCACGTCACCCCCCGCGCCGACCACCCGCAGCCCACCCTGCGCCGCGACGCCGTCCGGGGGATCGAGCTGTACCGCGCCAACTTCCGCCCGACGATGGGCAGTCCGCGGGAGCGGCCGACGGAGGTGCCGGTCCAGCTGATCACCCTCACCCGGGACCGCTACGTCGGCACCTACCTCTCCGAGGGCCTGGAACGCTGGGCGCCCCGGCTGACCCGACGCACGCTGCACGCCGGCCACTGGTCGGCGCTGCTGGAGAAGGGAGCCACGGTGGCCGGGATGGTCCGCGAGTTCACCGCCCGCATCGAGACCGGAGCCGCGGGCGAGGCCCCGACCGGCGAGGGCGACGGCCGGCTGGTGGTCGTCACCGGCGGCGGCAGCGGCATCGGACGGGCCACCGCCCTGGCCTTCGCCGAGGACGGCGCCGAGGTGGTGGTCTGCGACCTCGACCTCGCCGCCGCCGAGCGCACCGCCGAACTCGCCTCGCTGATCGGCCCGCCCGCCCACGCCTACCGGGTGGACGTCTCCGACGGCGCCGCGATGGACGCCTTCGCGCAGACCGTCGCCGCCGAACACGGCGTGCCCGACGTACTGGTCAACAACGCCGGCATCGGCCACTCCGGAACCTTCCTGCAGACCACCGAGAAGGAGTGGCAGCGCGTCCTGGACGTCAACCTCTGGGGCGTCATCCACGGCTGCCGCGCTTTCGGCACCCTGATGGCCGACCGCGGCCGCGGCGGCCACATCGTCAACGTCTCCTCGGCCGCCGCCTACCTGCCGGCCAAGGCCCTCACCGCCTACGCCACCAGCAAGGCCGCGGTCTTCATGCTCTCCGACTGCCTGCGCGCCGAGTTCGTCGGCCACGGCATCGGCGTCTCGACCATCTGCCCGGGCATCGTCAACACCAACATCACCCGCACCTCCACCTTCTCCGCCACCACCGCCACCGAGCAGGCCGCCAAACAGGCCCGCGCCGCCAGGCTCTACGCACGCCGCGGCTTCCCGCCGGAGAAGGTCGC
The DNA here is from genome assembly GCF_055569215.1 of Kitasatospora sp. NPDC029312. Lineage (NCBI taxonomy): Bacteria > Bacillati > Actinomycetota > Actinomycetes > Kitasatosporales > Streptomycetaceae > Kitasatospora > Kitasatospora sp. NPDC029312. The sequence continues at coordinate 145,320 of NZ_JBVHXY010000018.1, forward strand.
CACGGCGATCGTCACCGCCGTGCGCACGGGCAAGGCCGTCGTCCCGGTCACCCCCGAGGCCAAGGCCGCCCGACTGCTCTCCCGCCTCAGCCCCGGACTGCTGCGCCTGGCGGCCCGGCTGAACGTGACCTGACGTCACCCGGCCCGCGCCGGGACCCCGGCCGTCGCAGGGGTCCCGGCCCCCCGGCATCCCCGACAGTCCCGGCATCCCCGTCCGCCTCGCTGACATCAGGCGTTGCAGCTTCCTGCCAATCGCCTCGGAGCCGGTGACGCCCGCCCCTACGCTTACCGGCAGGTAACTCACGAGGGGAACAGGGACTGTGAAGAAGCGTCTGGTTTCGGTAGCGCTCGGTGCGGCCGGTCTGCTCATGGCGATGGCCCCGGGAGCCGTCGCGGCACCCGCCGCCGACGCCACGGGCGCCCAAACCTGCGACGGCGTGACGCTCACCGGATCGCTGCCGGTCCCGCCCGCGGGCATGTCCGTCCAGCAGACGGTGACGATCGGCGCGGACTGCAAGCCGCAGGAAGGCCCGGTGACGTACGCCCCGGCCCCGGCCGCCCGCGCCGCCGCCAAGGCCCTGGCGGCCGGCACCACCGCCACCGGCCACCGCCGGATCACCAGCGCGAACGAGATGTACGACTGCTGCAACATCCGGATGACCGGCCTGTACACCACCTCCGACTGGAACACCGCCGACGGCAGGATCACCACCGCGGCCACCACCGCCACCCAGGGCTTCAACCGCGAACCGTGGAACGCGGGCTGGTCGGTGGCCTCCGCCACCAACGGCGACGACTGCACCACCGACTGCGCCGTGGTGAACTCCCAGGCTCACGCGGACTTCTCCTACAAGGGCATCTTCGACGTCACCGGCGCCTGGTACGCCAACAGCCACCACACCTCCCTGACCCTCAACCCCGACCTCACCTACTCCTGCACCTTCGACGTGCAGCTGCGCCACACGTTCGTCGGCTGGAACTGGCAGCGCGGCTGCCAGGCGCAGTAGCCGACCGCGACGACGGCGCACCGGCGGGCCGTCGGACCGGGGGAACGGCCCGCCGGCCCGCGTCGTCCCCTGACCCGAAGGCATCCCCGCACCTTCCCGACGGTCCCCGACGGTCCCCGACAGCCGTCGTCACCGGCTCGGTCGGCCTCGCCTACGATCGAGGCCCATGGAGATGACAACCGCCCTGTGGTCCTTCGCCCTCGTGGTGGGCCTGCTGACCCTCACACCCGGCCTCGACACCGCGCTGATCCTGCGCACCTCGGCGCTCGGAGGGCGTCGGCAGGCCTGGGGGGTCGTGCTCGGAATCCAGACCGGAACGCTGATCTGGGGCACGCTGACCTCGGCCGGGGTGACGGCGCTGCTGACCGCCTCGCAGCTGGCGTACGAGGTGCTGCGCTGGGCCGGCGCCGCCTACCTGGTGTGGCTGGGCGTCGGGATGCTGCGGGGCCGGGGCGCCGAGGCGAAGGCCGAGGAGGCACCCGTCGAGGGCGGTTTCGGCCACGGCTGGCGGCGGGGCACGTTGACCAACCTGCTGAATCCCAAGGTCGGGGTCTTCTACGTGGCCGTGCTGCCGCAGTTCATCCCTGCCGGGGCTCCGCACTTCGCCGCCGGCGTGGCCCTCACCTGCGTCCACGTGGTGGAGGGCCTGCTCTGGTCGACCGTCCTGGTCGGCTTCGCCCGGGTGCTGCGCGGCTGGCTGCGCCGGCCGGCCGCCCGGCGCGTACTTGACCGGGTGACCGGCGCGGTGGTGGTGGCCTTCGGCGTGAAGCTGGCGCTCGCCGACTGAGCCGCCCTGAGCTGCCCTGAACCGGCCTGAGCCGATCTGCGCGGGCCTGAGCCGGCCCGAGCCTGATCAGTGGCCGAGCCGCCGCAGCCCCTCCAAGAGTTCCTCGGTGTTCATGCACGGGTGCAGTTCGACGGAGGCGTTCAGCTGCAGCCAGAACGGCTCGGTGATGGACGGGATCGAGGCCTCGTCCGCGACGTCCACGACGAAGAGCATCGTGCGACGGCCGTGGCGGCCGACGAAGTAGGCGGCTTCGGGCTTGAGTTGGGCCAGGATCTGTTGGATCCCCTCGGTGATGGATCCGTCGGTGACGAGCTTGTTCGAGGTCGCGGTGTCGAGTTCGACTTCCAGCAGGGCGCGCATGGTCCCCGCTCCTTCCCCGGGCTCGGGGCGAGTCCGCACCTCCAGCCTCCCGCCGCCCCGGCGGGCACGCAACGTGAGCTCAGGCGGCGTGCGTCCGGGGCGTCTCGGTCTTCGCGGGGGCCGTCTCGGGGGCCGTGGCCAGGTCGTGGTGGATCGGTCCGTCCCCGGTGCTCAGCGGCAGGCAGCTGCCGCCGCGCCGGTGGGCGACGATCTCGGCGGCGACCGAGACGGCCGTCTCCTCGGGGGTGCGGGCGCCCAGGTCGAGGCCGATGGGGGAGCGCAGCCGGGCGAGTTCGGAGTCGCTCAGCCCGGCCTCGCGCAGCTTGGCCGCCCGGTCGCGGTGGGTGCGGCGCGAGCCCATCGCGCCGACGTAGCCGACCGGCAGCCGCAGGGCGCGCTCCAGCAGCGGGATGTCGAACTTGGCGTCGTGGGTGAGCACGCACAGCACGGTGCGCCCGTCCATCCGGCCGAGCTGGGAGTCGAGGTAGCGGTGCGGCCAGTCGACCACCACCTCGTCCGCCTCGGGGAAGCGGCGTGCGGTCGCGAAGACGGGCCGGGCGTCGCAGACCGTGACGTGGTAGCCGAGGAACTTGCCGATCCGCACCACGGCGGCGGCGAAGTCGATCGCGCCGAACACCAGCATCCGCGGCGCGGGCACGTAGGACTCGACGAAGCAGGTGACGGTGCCCTTCTCGTGCTCGTCGCAGGGCCGGCCGTCGAGGCCGAGCACGAGCCGTCCGGTCCGTCCGGCGTCCAGCATGGCGCGGGCCTCGGCGACGAGCGCCCGTTCCAGCGCGCCGACCGTGGAGGGGCCGACCGAGAGCGCGCCGGACGCGCCGTCGGCGGTGACGGCGAGGGTGGCGCCGAGCAGTCCGGCCGGCCCGTCGATCACCCGGGCGAGGGCGACGGGAGTGCCGTCGGCGATGCACGCCAGGCCGGCGTCCATCCCGGGGTCGGCCCCGGGCACGACCGGCTGGACGAACACGTCGAGGATCCCGCCGCAGGTCAGCCCGACCGCGAAGGCGTCCTCGTCGCTGTAGCCGAAGCGCTCCAGCACCGGTTCGCCGCTCTCGATCGCGGCCTGGCACAGCTCGTAGACGGCGCCCTCGACGCAGCCGCCGGAGACGCTGCCGACCGCCTCCCCGGCGGTGTCCACGGCCAGGGCCGCCCCCGGGTCGCGCGGGGCGCTGCCGGAGACGCCGACGACGGTGGCCACGGCGAAGGAGCGCCCGGACGCGTGCCAGGCCCGCAGCTGTTCGGCGATGTCCTGCATGTCGGATGCTCCTTACACGGTTTCGACAGTAGCGGGAGACGCCGCCGTACGGGAAACGATCCCGTACGGCGGCGGTGGTGCCAATGGAGCGGCCGTGGGGGGGGGGGGGGGGGGGGGGGGGGGGGGGGGGGGGGGGGGGGGGGGGGGGGGGGGGGGGGGGGGGGGGGGGGGGGGGGGGGGGGGGGGGG